>JAGWNO010000010.1 GCA_028871235.1 Gammaproteobacteria bacterium | reverse complement strand
CCGTCACAAACCTCTGTCCAACTTCAGCAGGAGAGAGAATGGCGCAAGCCCTTACAAATCCAGCCTGGGCGTTTCTCAAAACGGGATGTCGTCGTCGCTGAAATCGCTGCCGGGTTTGCCGGACTTGGCGGCCGGAGCGGGGGCCGGTTCAGGCTCGCCGCTGCTTTCGGACGTGATCCGGTCGGCCCCGCCGGCGCCGGCACGGGAACCGAGCATCTGCATGTTGTCGGCGATGATCTCGGTCGAGTAGTGGGTCTGGCCTTCTTTTTCGTAGGTGCGGGTGCGCAGCTTGCCTTCGATGTACACCTGCGAGCCTTTCTTCAGGTACTCGCCGGCGATCTCGGCGAGCCGCCCGTAAAAGGTGATGCGGTGCCATTCGGTGCGGTCCTTCTGCTCGCCGGTCTGCTTGTCCTTCCAGGATTCGCTGGTGGCCATGCGGATATTGGCGACCGCGCCGCCGCTGGGCATGTAGCGCACTTCCGGGTCCGCCCCCAGGTTGCCGATGAGAATGACCTTGTTGACGCCGCGTGCCATGTGCCGGTCCTCGGTTGCCGTTGAGGGTGGTCCCCGCTCTTTCCCGGGCGGGAGGCGGTCATTGTAAGGGCTGGGGCTGGCGGGGTCACGCGGCTGCGGCTGTACATGTGGTCAGAATCGCGGTGGGGACCACCGCTCCCACAGAGACCACTGCTGCCACCCGGAGTGCTGTGCCCCGGGACTACTGCCTGGCAGCCGCCGGCGGGCGCATGGGCAAGGCCACCAGCCACCAGAGTGCCGCCAGCAGCGCGCAGAAACCGAATACGCCGTTCACGCCCCACACCCCCTGCAACCAGCCGCCGAGGGCCCCGCCGAGGAAGATGCCGAAGAATTGCGAGGAGGAATACACCCCCAGGGCCGTGCCCTTGGCGTGGGGCGGGGCCAGCCGCGAGATCAGCGACGGCAGGCTGGCTTCCAGCAGATTGAAGGCGGTGAAAAACAGCAGCAGCGCCAGCAGCACCAGCGGCAGGCGCCCCGGGGCGAGCAGCAACAGCAGCTGCGCCACGGCGAGGGCGGCGATGCCCCCCAGGAACACCGGCTTCATGCGTGCGCGCCGCTCGGCCACGATGATGAACGGCACCATGGCGAGCACCGAGACCACCAATACCGGCAGATAGATGAACCACTGGTCATGGGCCTGCACTCCCGCGGTCCTGAGCACCAGCGGCACGCTCAGGAAACTGGCGGTGAGAATGGCGTGCTGGGCGAGAATGCCGAAGTCGAGGCGCAGAAGTTCACGGTGGGCCAGCACCCGGCGAAACAGCGCCGGCACCGCCTCGGCGTCTTCCTGCACCGGGCTCTTGGCGGGCTGCGGCACCAGTCCGAAGAGCACGCCGATGCCGGCCAGCGCCAGCCCCGCCGTCAGCCAGAAAATGCCGGGCACGCCGATCCAGCGGTAGAGCACCGGCCCCGCCACCACCGCCAGCCCGAAGGCCAGACCGATGGTCATGCCGATGACGGCCATGGCCTTGGTGCGGTGCTGCTCGCGGGTCAGGTCCGCGGCCAGCGCCAGGATTGCGGAACCCACCGCACCCGCCCCCTGCAGCAGCCGGCCCGCGATGATGCCGTCCATGGAATGGGCAAGGGCCGCCAGCACGCTGCCGGCGGCGAACAGCACCAGTCCCGCGGCGATGATGGGCTTCCTGCCCCAGCGGTCGGAGAGAAACCCGAAGGGGATCTGCAGCAGCGCCTGGGTGAGGCCGTAGACCCCCAGGGCCAGGCCGATGGTGAAGGGCGTGGCGTCCGGCAGGGTGCGCGCGTACAGCGCGAACACCGGGTAGATCATGAACAGCCCCAGCATGCGCAGCGAGAAGATGCCGGCCAGGGACAGGGCGGCACGGCGCTCGGCGCCGGTCATGGGATCGGCTTTCATCAAGTTCGGCGGATCCAGCTTGAGGACAAGGGTGTCACACCACTGTTAGTGGCCAGAGTGACGCAAGGGATTTTTCGGCCGGGATTTTATCACGGGAAGCGCGCTGCTCCGGACAGCCGGCGGTAATCACTCAGAGCCGATACTTAATCATCATGAGACGATCCCCTGAATGAGTTTGTCTATCCCAACCAGCGGCAGCGGCCGCCTGCCTGTGCGATGCACGCAGACAGGTACCGACCGCGATCTCCGAACCATCGCGGCGACTATCGCCGCTCCCACCAGACTTTAATCCCACCACCAGACTTTGCGCCGGACTTGCGCCGCGGCGTATAGTTGCTGGTTCGCGATTTTTCACAGGTTCAAATGGATACCATCCGCATCCGTGGGGCGCGCACCCACAACCTCGCCAATATCGACGTGGACCTGCCGCGGGACCGGCTCATCGTCATCACCGGGCTGTCGGGCTCCGGCAAGTCCTCGCTGGCCTTCGACACCATCTACGCCGAAGGCCAGCGCCGCTACGTGGAGTCGCTGTCGGCCTACGCGCGCCAGTTCCTGTCCATGATGGAGAAGCCCGACCTGGACCACATCGAGGGTCTGTCGCCGGCCATCTCCATCGAGCAGAAATCCACCTCCCACAACCCGCGCTCCACGGTGGGCACGGTGACGGAGATCTACGACTACCTGCGCCTGCTGTACGCGCGCGCCGGCCTGCCGCGCTGCCCCGACCACGGCATCGATCTCACCGCCCAGACCGTGAGCCAGATGGTGGATCAGGTGCTGGGCCTGCCCGAGGACACCCGCCTGCTGCTGCTGGCGCCGGTGGTGCAGGAGCGCAAGGGCGAGCACCTGGAGCTGATCGCGGAATTGCGCGCCCAGGGCTTCATCCGCGCGCGCGTGGACGGCGCGGTGGTGGAACTCGAGCAGGCGCCGAAACTCGACCTGCGGCGCAAGCACAGCATCGAGGTGGTGGTGGACCGCTTCAAGGTGCGCCCGGACGCGGGTCAGCGCCTGGCGGAATCCTTCGAGACCGCGCTCAGGCTCGCCGACGGCATCGCGCAGGTGGCCTTCATGGACGAACCGCGGCGTCAGGAACTCACCTTCTCCGCCAAGTTCGCCTGCCCGGTGTGCGGCTACAGCCTCTCCGAACTGGAACCGCGGCTGTTCTCCTTCAACAACCCGGTGGGCGCCTGCCCCGGCTGCGACGGCCTGGGCGTGCGCCAGTTCTTCGACCCGGCGCGCATCGTGGCGCATCCGCACCTGACACTGGCCGGCGGCGCGGTGCGCGGATGGGACCGGCGCAACACCTATTACTTCCAGTTGATCCAGAGCCTCGCCCGCCATTACAAGTTCGACATCGAGACGCGCTTCGACGCGCTGCCCGGGAAAATCCGCGAGCTGATCCTCCAGGGCAGCGGCAGCGAGTCCATCCCGTTCCGTTACGTGAACGAGCGCGGCGGCTACCTGACCCGCAAGCACACTTTCGAGGGGGTCATCCCCAACATGGAGCGCCGCTATCGCGAGACCGAATCGCCGATGGTGCGGGAGGAACTGGCGAAATATCTGAGCAGCCGGCCCTGCCCGGACTGCGGCGGTGCGCGCCTGCGGCGCGAGGCGCGTTTCGTGTTCATGGGCGGCGAAAGCCTGCCGGCCATCACCGGCCGCTCCGTGGGCGAGGCGCTGCGCTTCTTCGAGAACCTCAGCCTGCCCGGCTGGCGCGGCGAGATCGCCGCCAAGATAGTGAAGGAGATCAGCGCGCGCCTGTCGTTCCTGGAGAACGTGGGCCTGGATTACCTGAGCCTCGACCGCAGCGCCGAAACGCTGTCGGGCGGCGAGGCGCAGCGCATCCGCCTGGCGAGCCAGATCGGCTCGGGACTGGTGGGCGTCATGTACATCCTGGACGAACCTTCCATCGGCCTGCACCAGCGCGACAACGCGCGTCTGCTGGACACGCTGCGACGGCTGCGGGATCTGGGCAACACCGTGATCGTGGTGGAGCACGACGAGGAGGCCATCAAGAGCGCCGACCACGTGCTGGACATGGGGCCCGGGGCCGGCGTGCACGGCGGCCGGGTGGTGGCCCAGGGCACTCCCAAGGACATCGCCGCGGATTCCGCCTCGCTCACCGGCCAGTATCTTTCCGGCCGGCGACGCATCGAACTGCCGAAAGCGCGCAAGCCGCAGGACCGCAAACGCCTGCTGCGCATCCGCAACGCCAGCGGCAATAATCTCAAGGGCATCAGCGTGGAAGTGCCGCTGGGGCTCATGAGCTGTGTCACCGGCGTGTCCGGTTCGGGCAAATCCACGCTCATCAACGACACCCTCTACCGCTTCGCGGCGCGCAAGCTGAACGATGCTTCGGAAGATCCCGCCCCCTGCGACGGCATTGACGGCCTCGAGCAGATCGACAAGGTCATCGACATCGACCAGTCGCCCATCGGCCGCACGCCGCGTTCCAATCCGGCCACCTACACCGGCCTGTTCACCCCCATACGCGAGCTGTTCGCCGAGACCCCGGAGGCCCGTTCCCGCGGCTACACCCCGGGGCGCTTCAGCTTCAACGTCAAGGGCGGCCGCTGCGAGGCCTGCCAGGGCGACGGCGTCATCAAGGTGGAGATGCATTTCCTGCCGGACATCTACGTGGCCTGCGACGTGTGCAAGGGCAAGCGCTACAACCGCGAGACCCTCGACATCCGCTACAAGGGCAGGAACATCCGCGAAGTCCTGGAGATGACCGTGGAGGACGCGGTGCAGTTCTTCAGCGCCGTGCCGGTGGTGGCCCACAAGCTGCAGACCCTGATGGCGGTGGGTCTCACCTATATCCGCCTCGGCCAGAACGCCACCACGCTCTCCGGCGGCGAAGCGCAGCGCGTGAAGCTGGCGCGGGAACTGTCCAAGCGCGATACCGGCAGTACTCTTTATATATTGGATGAGCCCACCACCGGTTTGCATTTCCACGACATCGACCAGCTGCTCGCGGTGCTGCGGCAGCTGCGCGAGGGCGGCAGCACCGTGGTGGTGATCGAACACAACCTGGACGTGATCAAGACCGCCGACTGGATCATCGACCTCGGACCCGAGGGCGGCGACGGCGGCGGCACGCTGGTGGCCACCGGCACGCCGGAAGAGATTGCGCGGCACGCGGATTCCTACACCGGCGCGTTCCTGAAACCGGTGCTCGCGCGACACACTCCCCGGCTGGCAGAACCCCCGGCAAGGCGGGAACGGGCCGCGCGCAAAGCCTGAAGTCAGGTCTTCACCGCATGCGGCGTCCGCGGGAGGATTTTTTCAGGATGCCGCGGCAGCGGGACGCAAGGCAATCCAGTCACCGACCGTGAGCTGCAGCAGCTGCGCGGCATGGCCCTGATTCACCGCCAGTTCCACCTGCCCCAGGGAGTTCTCGTACCAGAATGGCTGGCCTGCAGGCACAGCGGAGAATATGCGGGCATGAGCTATATCGGTGCCTTTCACGCTCACCGTCGTGGCATGGGACAAGCCGGCGGCCCTGAGACCGGTGATGCAGTTGCCGTAGCGGTCTATATAGATCACCGCGGACAACTCCGCCGCCACATCCACGTGCCTGGTGAGCCGGATATTGCTGCTGCTGCGGTCGGGTGCGATCCCGGTGGCCAGCCGGGCCGCCACCGGCGCAAACAGGTCGCGGCCGTGGAAGCTCGCCGACAGCGACTGGGGACGCCAGCCGATCTCCCACCACTGCACGTCAGCGCCGATTGATGCGACTGCGTCGAGCAGGCCGTTGTCTGGACCCACGTACCAGCGGCCGTCGGCATGCAGGATCACCGGCCGGCGCTCAGCGCCGACGCCGGGATCCACCACGCACAGGCAGACCGCGCCGGCAGGTATGTCATGACGCAAGGCCGCGAGCAGATAGCCCGCCTCCAGCGGCCGGAACGGCGCCAGATCCGCGCACAGATCGATGACCGGGATGCCCGGCGCGTCACGCCGCAGCACCAGCTTCACCTGTCCGCTGTAGGGGCTCTCCAGACCGAAGTCGGTGAACAACAGGATCATGGCGACATCCGTATAATCAGCGCTTCATCATAATACCCGCCTTCAAACCGCTTCAGACAGGGATCGCCCATGCCCATCGCTGCCTGGTTCACGTGTCTGGTGACGTTTTCCTGTCTGGGGGTGCTGGCTGTCACCCGGCTTGCGCCGGATCTGGTGCTGTTGGCGGGGGTCGCGCTGCTGCTGCTCGGCGGGGTACTCACTCCCGAACAGGCGGTGAGCGGTTTCGCCAATGAGGCGGTGCTGACCGTGGCGGTGCTCTACGTGGTGGCCGCCGGTCTGCGCAACACCGGGGCCATCGAGGCTCTTATCCGGCGGCTGTTCGGCCGGCCGCGCACAGTCCTGGGAGCCCAGTTGCGCATGATGCTGCCGGTGACGGGCATGAGCGCATTCATGAACAACACCCCGCTGGTGGCCGCGTTTCTGCCGGCGGTTTCCGATTGGGCCAAACGCCAGGGCATATCGCCGTCGAAGCTCATGATCCCGCTGAGTTATGCCGCCATATTCGGCGGTACCTGCACCCTCATAGGCACCAGCACCAATCTGGTGGTCAACGGTCTGCTCGAATCGCAGGCACACCTGCCGGGCATGTCGTTCTTCGAGATCGCCTGGGTCGGCGTACCTTGCGCACTGGCCGGCCTGTTGTACGTGTTCATCGCCAGCCGCTGGCTGCTGCCGGCACGCAAACCGGCTCTGGCGCAGCTCGACAACCCGCGCGAATACACCGTGGAAATGCTGCTGGAATCCGGCAGCCCGCTGGAAGGCCAGACCATCGCGACCGCGGGATTGCGTCAGTTGCCCGGGCTTTTTCTGGTGGAGATCGACCGCGACGGCCGCATCATCCCCGCAGCCGGTCCGGACGAACGTCTGTGGGCCGGCGACCGGCTGGTGTTCGCCGGTATCACTGAATCCATCGTCGACCTGCAACGCATCCGCGGCCTGGTGCCCGCCACCGAACAGGTGTTCAAGCTGGATGCCCCGCGGACCGCGCGTACCCTGATCGAGGCGGTGATCGCGGCGCATTCGCCCATGTGCGGCAAGACGGTGCGCGCGGGACGCTTCCGCTCGCTCTACAACGCCGTGGTGATTGCGGTGGCGCGCAACGGCGAACGCATCCGCCGCAAGATCGGCGACATCGAACTGCGCGCGGGCGACACACTGCTGCTGGAAACCGGACATGAATTCATGGAGCAGCGGGTCAATTCCAGGGATTTCCTGTTGCTGCGCCCGATCGAGGGTGCCAGCATCCCCAGCCACGAGCGCGGCTGGATCGCGTGGCTCATCCTGTCCGGCCTGGTTATCGTCGCCGCACTGGGATGGCTGCAGCTGTTCACCGCCGCGCTGCTGGCCGCCGGCCTCATGATCATCACCCGTTGCTGTAGCGCCAGCGACGCACGACGCAGTATTGAATTCGAAGTCATCGTCATCATCGCGGCGGCGTTTGGCATCGGCAAGGCCCTGGAGGTGAGCGGCGCGGCCGGGAGTATCGCTCACACGCTGCTGGCGCTCGCGGGCCAGAATCCCTGGCAGTTGCTGGTGGTGATCTACGCCGTCACCATGCTGCTGACGGAAACCATCACCCACAGTGCAGCCGCGGTCATCGTGTTCCCGCTGGCGTTTGCCGCCAGCAGCTCGCTGGGGCTGCCCTTCATGCCGTACGCCATGGCCATCACCGTCGCCGCCTCGGCCAGTTTCGCCACGCCCATCGGCTACGCCACCAACCTGATGGTGTACGGACCCGGCGGCTATCGCTTCAGTGATTACCTGCGTTTCGGTCTGCCGCTCAATCTCATCATGTGGGCGGTTGCAGTGCTGGTCATCCCTGCCGTATGGCCGCTGCACTGAAAACTGACGGTGATAAAAAAGCCGGGCTATGCCCGGCTGTTTGATCATCACACCGCGACTGACTTCAGTCCTTGGACTTGGTTTTCTTGACGGCTTTGGTGGCTTTCTTGGCGGCCTTCCTGGCGGTCTTGTCCGCCTTGGCAGCGGCCTTGCTCGCGGATTTGGCGGCTTTCTTCGCGGCCTTGTCCGGTTTGGCGGTTTTCTCCGCCTTGGCCGGCTTCGGGGTCCTGGCCGGCTTCGCGGCAGCGGCCTTGTCCGCGGACTTGGGTTTGGCGGTGCTGCGCTCTTCCATCGAGATCGCGGCCTGGGCTTCGCGGTCCACCAGCTGCATCAACGCCATGGGGGCCTTGTCGCCGGCACGGAAACCGTGCTTGAGGATGCGGGTATAACCGCCGGGACGGGCCTGGTAGTGCGGACCGATGTCGGTGAACAGTTTGGCGACGATCGCATCGTCACGCAGGCGTGAGAACGCCAGGCGGCGCTTGGCGACGCTGTCCTGCTTCGCCAGGGTGATGAGCGGTTCCACCACGCGCCGCAGCTCCTTGGCCTTGGGCAGGGTGGTATGGATGGTCTCGTAGCGCAGCAGGGCCGCCGCCATGTTGCGCATCAGCGCTTCGCGGTGGGAGCTGTTGCGGCTCAGTTGTCTGCCGATATTCTGGTGACGCATTCTTACAACCCTTGTTTCGTCAAATGCCTTCTGTCGACAAAAGGCGTCAGGTAAATGGGTTCGCGGCAGCGCCGCGAACGGGCAATCAGGAGATTGCCCCGGGCTTGCCGGCGGAGCAGGAAGCGCAGCCGGTAAGTACCGTCACAGCCGCGTCAGGCGGTCTTCTTCAGGCTCGCCGGCGGCCAGCTCTCAAGTTTCATGCCGAGCGACAGGCCGTGCTGTGCCAGCACGTCCTTGATCTCGGTGAGCGACTTCTTGCCGAGGTTCGGGGTCTTGAGGAGTTCCACCTCGGTCTTCTGCACCAGGTCGCCGATGTAGTGGATGCTCTCGGCTTTCAGGCAGTTGGCGGAACGCACCGTGAGTTCCAGCTCATCCACGGACTTGAGCAGGATGGGGTCGAAGTGTGCGTCGGCGCCATGGCCGAGGCCGGCCTCGCGGCCTTTCAGATCCACGAACGCCGCCAGCTGCTCGGAAAGGATGGTGGCGGCACGGCGGATGGCTTCTTCCGGATCGATGGTGCCGTTGGTCTCGATCTCGATGACCAGCTTGTCGAGGTCGGTGCGCTGCTCGACGCGCGCGCTCTCCACCGTGTAGGTGACGCGGCGCACCGGGCTGAAGGAGGCGTCCAGCTGCAGCCGGCCGATGGGGCGGCTCTCTTCATCGAACTGCAGGCGCTGATTGGAGGGCTGGTAGCCGCGCCCACGCTTGATCTTCAGCTTCATGTTGATGGAGCCGGCGCTGTTCAGGTGCGCGATCACCAGATCCTTGTTGATGATCTCCACATCGTGGTCCAGCTGGATGTCGCCAGCGGTAACGGCGCCCGGGCCCTTCTTGACCAGCGTCAGCGTGGCCTCGTCGCGGGCGTGCATGCGGATGGCCAGCAGCTTGAGGTTCAGCAGGATATCCACCACGTCTTCCTGGACACCTTCGATGGTGGTGTACTCGTGGAGCACGCCCTCGATCTCCACCTCCACCACGGCGCAGCCGGGCATGGAGGACAGGAGGATGCGGCGCAAGGCGTTGCCGAGCGTGTGACCGAAACCGCGCTCCAGCGGCTCGAGCACGATACGCGCCTGTTGGTCCGATTGCGCCTGCACGCCTACGAGGCGCGGCTTCAAGAATTCCGACACTGAACCCTGCATGGGAAAATCCTTCGCGAAAAAAACCGAATTACTTGGAGTAAAGCTCGACGACCAGGTTTTCGTTGACGTCCGGCAGGATTTCCGTGCGCTCGGGCACGGTCTTGAACTTGCCGGTCATCTTCTGCTCATCCACCTCGACCCATTCCGGGAAGCCGACCTGCTTGGCGATCTGCAGGGCCGACTGGATGCGCAGCTGCTTCCTGGAGCGCTCGCGCACCGACACCACGTCTTCGGCTTGCACCTGGTAGGACGGGATGTTGACGTTCTTGCCGTTCACCTCGATGGCCTTGTGGCCGACCAGCTGCCGCGCCTCGGCGCGGGTGGCGGCGAAGCCCATGCGGTACACCACGTTGTCCAGACGGCACTCGAGGATCTGCAACAGCGACTGACCGGTGGCACCGGTACGGCGCGCGGCTTCCTTGTAGTAGCGGCGGAACTGGCGCTCCAGCACCCCGTACATACGGCGCAGTTTCTGCTTCTCGCGCAGCTGCAGACCGTAGTCCGACAGGCGATTGCGCTTCTGGCCGTGCTGACCGGGCTGGGATTCGATGCGGCATTTGGACTCGAGCGACCGGACGCTGCTCTTCAGGAACAGATCCGTGCCCTCACGCCGGGAAAGTTTGCACTTGGGTCCTAGATAACGAGCCATGGTCTGACCTTAAAAATGAGGGTTATACGCGGCGTTTCTTCGGCGGACGGCAGCCGTTATGCGGGATCGGCGTCACGTCCGAGATGTTCATCACCTTGAAGCCGATGTTGTGCAGCGCGCGCACCGCCGATTCGCGGCCGGGACCCGGGCCCTTGACCTGCACTTCCAGATTGCGCACACCGTATTCATGCGCGGCATTGCCGGCCTTCTCCGCCGCCACCTGCGCCGCGAACGGCGTGCTCTTGCGGGAACCGCGGAAGCCGGAGCCGCCGGAAGTCGCCCAGCACAGCACATTGCCCTGGCGGTCGGTGATGGTGATGATGGTGTTGTTGAAAGACGCGTGCACGTGGGCGATGGCGTCCATCACGGTCTTCTTGACGCGCTTGCGTGGCGCGACAGGTGCGGCAGCAGGCGCCGCTGCGGCTGTCGATGCTTCGGCCGGCGTCTTGGTGTCTTTGGAATCTTTGACTTCTTCTGTCATGCAATCATCCTGGGTTGATCACGTCGGCGGTGCCGACGGTTTGCTGATGGCCGCCACCTGCTTGCGCCGGCCCTTGCGGGTACGCGCGTTGGTGCGGGTACGTTGGCCACGCACCGGCATGCCGCGGCGATGACGCAGGCCCCGGTAGCAACCGAGATCCATGAGCCGCTTGATGCTCATGGATACTTCGCGGCGCAGGTCGCCTTCCACAGTGAACTTGGCCACGCTGGTACGCAAGGCTTCCACCTCGGCGTCGGTCAGGTCCTTCACCTTGGTGCCGGGCTTGATGCCGGCCGCCTCGCAGATAAGCTGCGCGCGGCTCCTGCCGATGCCATAGATGCTCTGCAAGCCGATCACCACATGCTTGTTAGCCGGGATGTTGATGCCAGCGATACGGGCCATTTACCTGCCTCTCCTCAACCCACGCCGCCTGGGGCGGGGCGAAAACGGGTGATTTTGCTGAAATTCCCTTCGAAAATCAATGCCTAAAGCGCTCAACCCTGACGCTGCTTGTGACGGGCATCCTCGCAGATGACCCGCACCACGCCGCCGCGCCGCACGATCTTGCACTTGCGGCAGATTTTCTTGACCGATGTACGTACTTTCATGGTCCTCACTCCAAAAGGCCCCGGCTGCGGCCGGAGACCGGCAAAAACGTCTTATTGCAGGCCGCTGCGGCCGTAACCCTTGAGGTTGGCCTTGCGCAGCAGGCCCTCGTACTGGTGCGACATCATGTGTGCCTGCAGCTGCGCCATGAAGTCCATCACCACCACCACGATGATCAAGAGCGAGGTGCCGCCGAAATAGAACGGCACGTTGAACTTGCCGATCAGGAATTCCGGCAGCAGGCACACGGCGGTGACGTAGATCGCTCCCCACAGGGTCAGTTTGGTCAGCACGTTGTCTATGTAGCCCGCGGTCTGCTGCCCCGGACGGATGCCCGGGATGAAGGCACCCGACTTCTTCAGGTTCTCCGCCGTCTCCTTGGAATTGAACACCAGGGCGGTATAGAAGAAGCAGAAGAAGACGATCAGGCCGCCATACAGCAACATATAAATCGGCTGGCCCGGCGACACGGCCGCGGCAAACACCTGCAGCCAGCCGAAGCCGGACTGGCTGCCGAACCAGTTGCCGACAGTCGCCGGGAACAGGATGATCGAGGACGCGAAGATCGGCGGGATCACGCCCGACATGTTCAGTTTCAGCGGCAGATGGCTGGTCTGGGCTGCATACAGCCGCCGGCCCTGCTGGCGTTTCGCGTAATTCACGGTGATGCGCCGCTGGCCGCGTTCCACGAACACCACGAACGCGGTTACCGCCAGCACCAGCACGAATACCAGCAATGCCACGATCACCGACATCTGTCCGGTGCGCACCAGATCCAGGGTGCCGGCCACCGCCGCCGGCAGGCCGGCGACGATGCCGGCGAAGATGATCATCGAGATGCCGTTGCCGATGCCGCGCTCGGTCACCTGCTCGCCCAGCCACATGAGGAACATGGTGCCGGTGACCAGGCTGATGGTGGCCGTGAACACGAAGCTGGTCCCCGCGTGTACCGCCACGCCCTGGCTCTGCAGCGCCAGCGCCGCTCCCAGCGACTGGAAGAACGCCAGCGCCACCGTGCCATAGCGGGTATAGCGCGTGATGATGCGCTGGCCCGACTGGCCTTCCTTGCGCAACTGTTCGAGGCTTGGCACCACCACCGCCAGCATCTGCATGATGATGGAGGCCGAGATGTAGGGCATCACGCCCAGCGCGAATATGGACAGGCGTTTGAGTGCGCCGCCCGAGAACATGTTGAACATGTCCAGCAGGCCGCCGGAATGCTGGTCGAACAGCCGCGCCAGGGCCGCCGGGTCGATGCCCGGCACCGTGATGTGGGTGCCGATGCGGAACACCACCAAGGCGCCGATCAGGAACAGCAGCCGCCGACGGAGGTCGGTGAGCTTCCCGATCTCCGACAGGGAGCCCATGATGCTGGCGCCGGTGCGCGACACTCAGTCCTCCACCCTGCCACCAGCCGCTTCGATGGCTGCCTTGGCTCCCTTGGTGACCTGCACGCCCTTGAGGATGACTTTCTTCTTGAGCTCGCCGGCGAGGATCACTTTCACCTTGTCGGTCTGCAATGGCACCAAGCCGGCGGCCTTGAGCGCCAGCATATCGATGACCTCGGCCGTAACCCGCGCCAGCGCCTCCAGGCGCACTTCCGCGCGCGAGGCTTTGAGGTGTGAACGGAAGCCCACCTTGGGCAGGCGGCGCTGCAGCGGCATCTGACCGCCTTCGAAGCCCACCTTGTGGTAGCCGCCCTTGCGGGCGTACTGGCCCTTGTGGCCCTTACCCGAGGTCTTGCCCAGGCCCGAACCGATACCGCGGCCGAGACGCTTCTTGCCGGTCTTGCTGCCGACGGCGGGGGATAAGCTGTTGAGACGCATATCAGGTTTCCTCGACCCGCAACATGTAGTACACCTTGGCAATCATGCCGCGCACCGCCGGGGTGTCCGCCACAGTCACGGTGTGCCGCAAGCGGCGCAGCCCCAGGCCGCGCACGCAGTCGCGATGGCTCTGCAGCCGCCCGCAGGGGCTCTTCATCAGCGTGACCGTGAGTTCTTTGGCTTTGCTTTTCGCCATGACTTAATCCCTGATTTCGTCCAGCGTCTTGCCGCGCTTGGCCGCGATTTGCTGCGGCGACCGCCCACCGGTGAGCGCATTCATGGTGGCGCGCACCACGTTGATGGGGTTGCGCGAACCGTAGCTCTTGGCAAGCACGTTCTTCACACCCGCCACCTCCAGCACGGCGCGCATGGCGCCTCCGGCGATGATGCCGGTACCATCGGAGGCCGGCTGCATGTACACGCGGGTGGCGCCGTGACGCGCATGGGTCGCGTAGAAGAGCGTGCCTTCGCGCAGCTGCACGTTGTGCAGGTTCTTGCGCGCCTGCTCCATGGCCTTGGATACGGCGTTCGGCACTTCCCGCGCCTTGCCGTAACCGAAGCCCACCTTGCCGGCACCGTCGCCCACCACGGTGAGCGCGGTGAAGCCGAACTGGCGGCCGCCCTTCACTACCTTGGCAACGCGGTTCACAGAGACGAGCTTCTCCTGGAGGCCGTCGTTGCTTTCCGGAAGGTTTTCCATCTTTTTTGCCATGCTGCACCCTTAAAACTGCAAACCGTGTTCACGGGCGGCGTCGGCCAGCGCTTTGACCCGGCCGTGGTAGCGGAACCCGGAACGGTCGAAGGCCACGGCACTGATGCCGGCGCGCTTGGCCTTCTCGGCGATAGCCTTGCCCACCGCCGCGGCGGCGGCGATGTTGCCGGTATGTTTCAGGCCCTGCTTCACGCCGGACTCGAGCGTGGAGGCGGCAACCACCACCTTGTCGCCCTGGGGGGCGATGATCTGCGCGTAGATGTGGCTCGGTGTGCGATGCACGCACAGCCTATATGCCGCCAGCTCGCGGATTTTGGCGCGGGCACGGCGGGCGCGGCGCAGGCGCGCGAGTTTCTTTTCCATCGGCTTCTTATCCATCGCTTATACCACCCGTTATTTCTTCTTGGCCTCTTTGATGACCACGCGCTCGTCGGAGTAGCGCACGCCTTTGCCCTTGTAGGGTTCCGGCGGCCGAAAGCCGCGGATATCAGCGGCCACCTGGCCGACTTTCTGCCGGTCACTGCCCTTGATGATGATCTCGGTCTGGCTCGGCGTCTCGATGCTGATGCCGTCCGGCACCTTGTAGTTCACCGGATGCGAGAAGCCCAGAGTCAGATTGAGCGTCTTGCCCTGGGTCTGGGCGCGATAGCCGACGCCCACGAGCTCCAGCTTCTTCTGGAAGCCCTGGGTCACGCCCCTGACGGCGTTGTTCAACAGCGCACGCGTGGTGCCGGCGGCGGCATCCGCTTCAGGATGCGCGGCCTGCACGGCTACGTGCAGCACGCCGTTTTCGTTGCGCACCTCGACCTGCGGATGCACGGCGATCGTCAAGCTGCCCTTGGCGGACTTGATGGTTACGGCATTGCCGGCCACCGTGGCTTCGACGCCCTTGGGCAGCGGGATCGGTTGTCTTGCGATTCTGGACATGGAAACTATCCTTGCAACCGGTTAGGAGACCACGCACAGCACTTCGCCGCCCTGGCCGGCGGCGCGTGCGGCGCGGTCGCTCATCACCCCGCGGGGGGTGGAGACGATGGCGATGCCGAGACCGCCGAGCACCCGCGGCAGCTGGTCCTTGCGCGTATACACGCGCAGACCGGGACGGCTGATGCGGCGGATGTGATCGATGACGGGACGGCCTTCGTGGTACTTGAGCGTCACCACCAGCTCGGTCTTGCCATCCTGCTCGCGCTTGGCGAAATCCTCGATGTAGCCCTCATCCTTCAGTACCCGCGCGATCTCGAACTTGATGCTCGAAGCGGGCATGACGACGTCCACGCGGCCGATCATCTGGCCGTTACGGATGCGGGTGAACATGTCGGCAATGGGATCAGTCATACTCATATATCGATATCCCTCGGATAATTCTTTACCAGCTGGCCTTGTGCAGGCCGGGCACGTCGCCGCGCATGGCGGCTTCGCGCAGTTTGTTGCGGCCCAGACCGAACTTGCGATAGTAGCCATGCGGGCGGCCGGTGAGCTCGCAACGGTTGCGTTTGCGGCTCGGGCTCGAATCCCGCGGCAGCCTGGCGAGCTTCGCGACCGACGCGTGACGCTCTTCGTCGCTGGTATCCAGGTCGCGGATGATGCGCTTCAGTTCCAGGCGCTGCTTGGCGTACTTTTTTGCCAGCTTGGCGCGTTTCACTTCGCGGTTCACCATGGATGTCTTGGCCATGTTCTAACCTCAGTTCCTGAAGGGGAAGTGGAACGCTTCGAGCAGCGCCCGGGCTTCCGCATCGGTCTTGGCGTTGGTGGTGATGGTGATGTCCATACCGCGCACCGCGTCGACCTTGTCGTACTCGATTTCCGGGAAGATGATCTGTTCCTTCACGCCCATACTGTAGTTGCCGCGGCCATCGAAGGAGCGGCCATTCATGCCGCGGAAATCGCGCACCCGCGGCAAGGCGATACTGATAAGCCGGTCCAGGAACTCGTACATGTGCGCACGGCGCAACGTCACCATGCAGCCCACCGGGTAATCCTCGCGGATCTTGAAGGTGGCGATGGACTTCTTCGCCTTGGTGACCACCGGATTCCGGCCTGCGATCTTGATCATGTCACCGACCGCGCTCTCCATGATCTTCTTGTCGGCCACGGCCTCGCCCACGCCCATGTTGAGCGTGATCTTGGTGATGCGCGGCACTTCCATGACGTTCTTGTAGCTGAATCGCTTGATCAGCTGCGGCACCACGGTTTCCCGGTAATAGTTCTGCAGTCTTGCCATGTGCGCGGTCCTCAAACGTCAACCACTTCTTTGCTGGAACGGAAGAACCGCACGCGGCGGCCGTCCTCGAGGGTACGGAAGCCGACGCGGTCGCCCTTCTTGGTCACCGGATTGAACAACATCACATTGGAAATGTGCAGGGGCATTTCCTTCTCGACGATGCCACCGGTCACACCCGCGTTGGGATTGGGACGTACGTGGCGCTTCGCCATATTCACGTTCTCCACGACGACGCGCTCGTCATCGAGGACGCGCAGCACGGCGCCGCGCCGGCCCTTGTCCTTGCCGGCGATCACCACCACTTCGTCGCCTTTCTTGATCCTGTTCATAACCTCTGCTCCCGGCGCTTACAGCACTTCTGGCGCCAGTGAAATGATGCGCATGAAGCGCTCGGTACGCAGTTCGCGAGTGACCGGTCCGAAGATACGTGTACCGATGGGCTCAAGCTTGTTGTTGAGCAGCACCGCCGCGTTGCTATCGAAACGGATGATGGAGCCATCCGGACGGCGCACGCCGCTGCGGGTGCGCACCACCACGGCGTCATATACCTCGCCTTTCTTCACCTTGCCGCGCGGGATGGCATCGCCGATGCTCACCTTGATGACATCACCGATGCGCGCGTAACGGCGCTTGGACCCGCCCAGCACCTTGATGCATTTCAGGCTCCGCGCACCGCTGTTATCGGCGGCATCGAGGACGGTTCGCATCTGGATCATGGCTGCACTTCCAAATTTCGCTGATTGATTCCGACGTCAGGCCGCGCCCGGCGTCGCCCGCTCGATGACTTCCACGAGCTTCCAGGCCTTGTGCCGCGAAATCGGCCGGCACGGGGTAATCACCACGGTGTCGCCTTCCTGGCAGGTATTGCTCTCATCGTGCGCCTTGATCTTGGTGCGCCGACGCATGATCTTGCCGTAGGTCGGGTGCGTTACCAGACGTTCCACCACCACAGTGATGGTCTTGTCCATCTTGTTGCTGACCACCTTGCCGGTCAGGGTACGCGCTGCTTTGAGCTGTTCGTTCATCACTTGCCTGCCTTCGCCCGTTCGGTCAACACCGTCTTCGCACGCGCGATGTTCTTTCTAACGTTATGGATCTGATGGCCGCGTGGCATCTGCCCGGCAGATTGCTGCATGCGCAGGTTGAACTGTTCCTTGCGCAGCGCGATGAGCTCCTCGCGGATTTCCTTGTCGGTCTTTTTACGCAGTTCGCTGGCGTCCATCACATCACCACCCGGCTTACAAACGTGGTGGTCACGGGGAGCTTGGCCGCAGCCAGGCGGAACGCCTCGCGTGCGATGTCCTCGGTCACACCTTCCATCTCGTACAGCACGGAGCCGGGCTGCACCTTGGCGACCCAGTACTCCACATTGCCCTTGCCGTTACCCATGCGCACTTCCAACGGTTTCTTGGTGATCGGCACATCCGGGAACACCCGGATCCAGATCTTGCCGCCGCGCTTCACGAAGTGCGTCATGGCGCGCCGCGCCGCTTCGATCTGGCGCGCGGTGATGCGGCCGCGGACGGTGGCCTTGAGGCCGAACTCGCCGAAGGCCACGGTGTTGCCCGACTGCGCCAGGCCGCGGTTCTTGCCCTTGTGCTGTTTGCGGAACTTGGTGCGTTTAGGCTGCAACATCTGCCTTCACTCCCGCTTTCGCCTTGTCGGCGCCGGTTTCCTTGGCGACATTGAGCTCATTCGCATCCAGGATCTCGCCCTTGAAGATCCACACCTTGACGCCGATGATGCCGTAGGTGGTGGCGGCTTCGGCGAAGCCGTAATCGATATCTGCGCGCAGCGTGTGCAGCGGCACGCGGCCTTCGCGGTACTGTTCGCTGCGCGCAATCTCCGAGCCGTTCAGACGGCCGGACACGCGGATCTTGATACCGAGCGCGCCGAGACGCATGGTGTTCTGTACGGCGCGTTTCATGGCGCGGCGGAACATGATGCGACGCTCGAGCTGCTGCGCGATACTCTCCGCCACCAGGTATGCATCCAGCTCGGGCTTGCGGATCTCCTCGATGGAGACGTCCACGTCGATGCCCGGCATCATCCTGACGAGCTGGGTACGCAGCGCCCCGATATCCTCGCCTTTCTTGCCGATCACCACACCCGGACGCGCCGTATGGATGGTGATGTGACATTTCTTGGCCGGACGCTTGATCTCGATGCGGCTCACCGAAGCCTGGGCAAGCTTCTTCTTCAGGAACTCGCGCACCTTGAGATCGGCATGCAGGTTTACCGCATAGGCCCCCTTGGTAGCGAACCACTTGGAGTTCCAATCGGAAGCGATGCCGAGACGGAAGCCTACCGGATTGACTTTCTGACCCATGGTTAGTCCTTACTCGTCTGCCACGGTGACGGTGATGTGGCTGGTACGTTTCAGAATGCGTGCACCACGGCCCTTGGCCCGGGGCATCCAGCGCTTCATGCGCGGACCGTCGTCCACACAGATACGCGCGATCTTGAGTGCGTCAATGTCGGCGCCGTTGTTGTGCTCGGCATTGGCGATGGCTGACTCCAGCAGCTTCTTCAGCAGCTGGGCAGCACGCCTGGGGCTGAACTCCAGGATCTGCAGCGCCTGTCCCACCTGCTTGCCGCGGATCTGATCGGCGACCAGCCGCGCCTTGTAGGGGGTGACCCGCGCGAATTTATGTGTTGCCGCTACCTGCATGGTCCAGTCCTCAGGCCTTCTTGACTTCGGCTTCCGCGACCCTGCGCGCGCCGTGGCCCTTGAATATGCGGGTGGGCGCGAACTCGCCCAGCTTGTGGCCCACCATGTTCTCGCTCAGGAGCACCGGCACGTGCTGGTGACCGTTGTGCACCGCGATCGTCAGCCCCACCATTTCCGGTGTCACCATGGAACGGCGCGACCAGGTCTTGATGGGACGCCGGTTGTTGCTCGCCGCCGCCGCCTCGACCTTCTTGGCCAGATGCGGATCGATGAATGGGCCTTTGCGAATCGAACGTGGCACGTCACTAACCTCTCAATTACTTCGCCTTGCGGCGCCGCACGATCATGTTGTCGGTGCGCTTGTTGGCGCGCGTCTTGTAGCCCTTGGTGGGCTGCCCCCACGGCGACACCGGGTGACGGCCACCGGAGGTCTTGCCTTCGCCACCGCCGTGCGGATGGTCGATGGGGTTCATGGCCACGCCGCGCACCGTCGGGCGGATGCCCTGCCAGCGGCGGGCACCGGCCTTGCCATACTGGCGCAGGTTATGTTCGCCGTGGCCCACCTCGCCGATGGTGGCGCGGCAGTCCACATGCACCTTGCGCATCTCGCCGGAACGCAGACGCACCGTGGTATAGACGCCTTCGCGGGCCACGACCTGCACCGAGGACCCGGCGCTGCGGGCGAGCTGCGCACCCTTGCCGGGCTGCAGTTCCACGCAATGCACCTGCGTGCCCACCGGGACGTTCCTGAGCGGCAGCGTGTTACCCACCTTGATGGGCGCGTGGCTGCCGGACACGACCTCATGGCCGGTCTCGATGCCCTTGGGCGCGATGATGTAACGGCGCTCGCCGTCGGTGTACAGCACCAGCGCGATGTGCGCGGTGCGGTTCGGATCGTATTCGACGCGCTCCACGCGGCCACTGACGCCGTCCTTGTCACGCTTGAAATCTATCAAGCGGTAATGCTGCTTGTGACCGCCGCCCTGATGGCGCGTGGTGATGCGGCCGACATTGTTACGGCCGCCACGCTGATTCTTGCGCTCCAGCAAGCCGGCGAACGGTTCGCCTTTATGCAGTCCGGGCGTCTTGACGATCACCATCGCGCGGCGTCCCGGCGATGTAGGTCTGGCTTTTTTGACTGACATATATAGTTATCCCTCGTGGCGCAAGGCGTCAGGCCTTCTCACCGACGACGTTGATCTCGCTGCCCGGCGCCAGGCGCACATAGGCTTTCTTCCAGTCGCTGCGACGGCCGGCGCGTTGCGCGAAGCGCTTGTGCTTGCCGCGCACGTTGATGATCTGCACATCCGCGACCTTCACCTCGAACATTTTTTCGACCGCGCGCCGCACCAGGTCCTTGTCGGCGTCGCGACGCACACGGAACACCACCTGGTTATGCGCTTCACCGACGCGCGTGGACTTCTCGGACACATGCGGTCCGAGGATCACGCTCATGAGTTTTTCCTGGTGCAGGCTCATGCCAGCCACTCCTCGAGACGGCGGATGGACGGTACGGTCATCAGGATCTTCTCGTAGCCCACCAGGCTCACGGGATCAAGACCGGTGACGTCACGCACGTCAACGTTCGGCAGGTTGCGCGAAGCGAGATACAGCTTCTCATCCACCTGCTCGGTGACGATGAGCACGTTATCCAAACCGAGCTCCTTCAGTTTGCCGGCCAGCTGCTTGGTCTTGGGCGCCTCGACGCCGAACTCCGGCAGCACCACCAGGCGTTGCTGGCGGATCAGCTCCGATACGATGGCGCGCATGGCGCCCTGGTACATCTTGCGGTTGACCTTCTGGCTGAAATCCCGCGGCACCGCCGCGAAGGTCTTGCCACCGCCGCGCCACAGGGGGCTGCGGATACTGCCGGCGCGCGCCTGGCCGGAACCTTTCTGCGCCCAGGGCTTGCGGCCGCCGCCGCGCACCATGCTGCGGGTCTTCTGCGCCTTGGTGCCGGCACGGCCGCCCGCGAGATACGCGGTGACCACCTGGTGCACCAGGGACTCATTGAATTCACGTCCGAAGGTCGCGTCCGAGAGGGTGATGGACTCGCCGCCAGTCTTGTTATGCAACTGCAGTTCCATTCCGCCCTCCTCAACCACGGGCCGCAGGCCGGACGATGACGTTGCCGCCTTCGGAACCGGGCACCGCACCCTTCACCAGCAGCAGGTTCTTCTCGGCGTCCACCTTCACCACCTCGAGACTCATGGCGGTGCGCTGCTTGTTGCCGAGATGGCCCGACATCTTCTTGCCGGGGAACACACGACCCGGTGTCTGGCGCTGACCGATGGAACCCGGCGCACGGTGCGACAACGAGTTGCCATGGGTGGCATCACCCATAGTGAAGTGGTGACGCTTGATGGTGCCGGCAAAGCCCTTGCCGATACTGGTGCCGGTGACATCGACCTTCTGGCCGGGCTTGAAGATATCGACCTTCACCTCGGCGCCAGCCTTGAGGTCAAGGCCTTCGCCCTCGGCCAGACGGAATTCACCGGAGAAACGGCCAGCGCCCGCTCCCGCCTTGGCATAGTGTCCGGCGAGGGCCTTGGTGACACGCGAGGCTCGACGGCTGCCGGCAGTGACCTGTACGGAACGGTAGCCGTCCGTCTCCGCAGCCTTCACCTGGGTGATTCGGTTGGGTTCAACTTCGATTACGGTCACGGGCACCGACACGCCGTCTTCAGAGAAAACGCGGGTCATGCCGCATTTGCGACCGATTACGCCGATACTCATCTTCTATTCCTCGTCACCGCACCGACTGCGATTGGTCAGCGCTGTCATAGCAAATGTCGGCCCGGCAGGGGTCGCCCACTGCCGGGCCGCAGGGAGCCGGGGATTATACCAGCCCGTCTGGCCCCCGCAACAGGGACGGAGCCTTAATTCAGCTTGATCTGTACATCCACGCCGGCCGGCAAATCCAGCTTCATGAGGGCATCCACGGTCTTGTCGGTGGGGTCCACGATGTCCATGAGCCGCTTGTGGGTACGGATTTCATACTGGTCACGGGCATCCTTGTCGGCATGCGGCGAGACCAGGATGGTGAAACGCTCCATCTTGACCGGCAGGGGGATGGGGCCCTTTACCTGGGCACCCGTGCGCCGGGCGGTCTCCACGATTTCCTTGGCCGACTTGTCGATGAGCCGATGGTCAAAGGCCTTCAAACGGATGCGGATGGTCTGGGTTGCCATGGTTGTTTACTCGATAATCTTGGCGACGACGCCGGCACCGACGGTGCGGCCGCCCTCGCGGATGGCGAAACGCAGGCCGTCTTCCATGGCGATCGGGTTGATCAGTGACACCACCATCTTGATGTTGTCCCCGGGCATTACCATCTCCACCCCCT
>JAGWNO010000159.1 GCA_028871235.1 Gammaproteobacteria bacterium | reverse complement strand
TTTCCACCCGGTCCTGCCGCATAACCGGTTATCATATTAGCCGTCTCCAATCCCTGAATATGCGGCAGATTTCCCTACAAGGATTGCCATGACCAACATAACCGCCCTTGCTGTCGAAGGCACCGAACGCCAGCCGCTGAAAGTCTTCACCGAGAAGGCGTACCTGGACTATTCCATGTACGTGATCCTGGACCGGGCGCTGCCGCACATCGGCGATGGCTTGAAGCCCGTGCAGCGGCGCATCGTGCATGCCATGTGGGAACTGAGTCTGGATTACCAGGCGAAACCGAAGAAATCCGCGCGCACCGTGGGTGACGTGCTGGGCAAATACCATCCTCACGGCGACACCGCCTGCTATGAGGCCATGGTGCTCATGGCACAGCCGTTTTCCTACCGCTATCCCATCATTGACGGCCAGGGCAACTGGGGCTCGGCGGATGATCCAAAATCCTTCGCCGCCATGCGCTACACCGAGGCGAAGTTGTCCAGGTACGCCGACGTGCTGCTCTCCGAGCTGGGCCAGGGTACGGTGGACTGGCAGCCGAACTTCGACGGCACGCTGCAGGAACCGAAGCTGCTGCCGGCACGCCTGCCGAACGTGTTATTGAACGGCGCCACCGGCATCGCCGTGGGCATGGCCACCGACATCCCGCCCCACAATCTCAAAGAAGTGGCCAGTGCCTGCATCCGCCTGCTGGAAGACCCCAAGGCCACGGTCAAACAGCTCTGCGAACACATCAAGGGACCGGATTTCCCCACGGAGGCGGAGCTCATCACACCGCGCGCCGAGATCATGCAGATATACGAGACCGGCAACGGCAGCGTGCGCCTGCGTGCCCGATACACGCGCGAGCACGGTGGCGATGTGGTCATCACCGCGCTGCCCTACCAGGTGTCGGGCGACAAGGTGCTGGAGCAGATCGCAGGTCAGATGCGCGCCAAAAAATTGCCCATGGTGGAGGACCTGCGGGACGAGTCGGACCACGAGAATCCCACGCGCCTGGTCATCGTGCCGCGCAGTAACCGCGTGGATTCGGACGAACTTATGGCGCATCTGTTCGCCACCACCGATCTGGAGCGCAGTTACCGCGTCAACCTGAATATCATCGGCCTGGACGGCCGGCCGCGGGTCAAGAACCTGAAGGAGCTGCTGGAGGAGTGGCTGGAATTCCGGGTGGACACAGTCACGCGCCGGCTCAAGTTCCGCCTCGACAAGGTGGAAAAGCGCCTGCACATCCTGGACGGCCTGCTGCTCGCCTACCTGGACCTGGACGAAGTCATCGCCATCATCCGCAAGCACGACGAGCCCAAGCCGCTGCTGATGAAGCGCTTCAAGCTCAGCGACACCCAGGCGGAAGCCATCCTGGAACTGAAGCTGCGGCATCTGGCGAAGTTGGAGGAAATGAAAATCCGCGGCGAGCAGAAGGATCTGGCGAAAGAACGCGACGCACTACAGAAGATCCTCGGTTCCAAGGCGAAGCTCAAGAAACTGGTGCGCGACGAACTGGCAGCGGATGCGGAAACCTACGGCGACAAGCGCCGCTCGCAGCTGGTGGAGCGTGCGCCGGCGGCCCAGGCGATTGACGAAACCGAGTTGTTGCCCACGGAACCTACCACCGTGATTCTTTCCAAAGCAGGCTGGGTGCGGGCAGCGAAAGGCCACGAGCTGGATCCGCGCACCCTGAGCTATAAGGCTGGCGACGGTTTTCTCGCCGCCGCCTATGGCAAGAGCAACCAGCCGGCGGTGTTCCTGGATTCCACCGGTCGCGCCTATGCGCTCCCGGCCCATTCGCTGCCCTCGGCCCGCAGCCAGGGTGAGCCGCTCACGGGGCGCCTGACGCCGCCGGAAGGCGCCGGTTTTGCCGGCGTGTTGATCGGTGAAGCGCAGGACAAATGGCTGGTGGCCAGCGACGCCGGTTATGGTTTCGTCGTGAAGCTCGGTGAATTGATTTCCCGCAACCGCTCCGGTAAGGCGACGCTGCGGCTGCCCAAGGGCGCGCGAGTGCTGGTGCCCGCACCAGTGAAGAACATGAAGGCCGATCTTATGGTCGCGGTGAGCAGCGCTGGACATATATTGGTATTCCCCGTGAAGGCATTGCCGGAACTGGCCCGGGGCAAGGGCAACAAGATCATGGGCATCCCCTCGAAGAAAGCCGCGAGCCATGAGGAATTCATGGCGGCGGTCACCTGTGTGCCGGAGGGCGAGGCGTTGGTGATTGTCTCCGGTCAGCGTCACATGACGTTGAAACCGAAGGAGTTGCTGGAATACGCCGGCGAACGCGGCCGCCGTGGCCTGAAGCTGCCGCGCGGCTGGCGCACGGTGGATGGGATATATCCGGAATCGCAGTTACCCGGCAAAACGCCGGCGGCGTGAGAACACAGCAGGTTCTGTTCAGCCGGCGGCGGTGGGTGTGGCATCAGCCATCACGACTTCCGGTTCCTGGACGTAGTTACCCTGGATGAATTCGATGCCCAGCTGGTACACCACGGCCATGGTCTCGGGTTTTTCGACTTTCTCGGCAATGCTGTGGATGCCGAGCTGTTTGGCCTTCTCCACGATGTTCCTGACCGTCTCGCGCTTGCGGTCATCGCTGGCCAATGCGGCAGTAAGCACGCCGTCTATCTTGATGTAGCCCACGTGCCGGATCAGTGCCAGGGTGTGCAACGGGTCATGACCGACGCCGAAATGCTCCAGCGCAAACCCGCACTTTATGCGATGCATGGCTTCGGCGAAGGCGCGGGTATCGGTGATGTATTTTTCCGCAGATTTTTCCGCCACCTCGAATACCAGATGGCCCACCGGGATATCGGCTGCGGCACCAATCAGTTTTTCCAGCCACGGCAGCAGGGTCTTGTCGGTGAGTGACTGGTCTGAAATCCTGATGAAATAGTGCGCGGCATTGCCCTGGCGATGCCGCTCGCTGAGCATCTTGACGGCGCGTTCCATGATCCAGCGGTCTATGCCGATCATCATGCCGTTGCGTTCCGCGGCGGGCATGAAGTCCTTGGTGGGGATCTCATCGCCTTTTTCGCCGTACAGACGCACCAGGATATCGTTGACCTCGGTGCTGTCGCCGGCGAGACTGGCGATGGGCTGGTACATGAGCGCGAAGCGGTTGTTTTTGAGGGCGTCGGTGAGGCGCCGCTTCCATTCCGCATCCGTCACCTGTCCCTGGGCATCCACCGTCGGCGCTGTCCAGGCCACGGCCTTGTTGCCGCCCTCATGGCGTGCATTGTTGTGGGCTTCCTGGATGCTGCTCAGCAGCCATTCGGCGTTGCGATGGCCCTCGTCCACATGGATGTAACCGATACTGCAGGTGAGGCTGGTGGAGCGGCCGGATGACTCGAAAATCTTGGCGGCAATTGCCGTCCTCAATTTCTCCACCCACTCCGCCACATCTTTCATCTTGGAGCGAGCCATCAACACGGCGAACACCGTGCCGCCAAAGCGCGCCACGATGTCGTCTTTCGCCGCCATCGAGTGGATCATGTCGCCCAGGCCTTTGATGATGCCGTCACTGGCAATGACACCGACTTTATCAGCCACCACCGAGAATTTGTCGGGCTTGATGTAGATCAGTGCGCGCACCACCTGCTTCTTTTCCCTGGACAACTCCTGCTTAAGCAGCTCGATAAAGTGCAGGCGGTTGACCAGCCCGGTATGGAGATCCAGGTTGCGCGCGGTGGTGAGCTGCTGGACACTGGCGGCAAGTTTCTGATTGAGCAGCTCGATCTGTTCCTGGAATTGCGTCTGGGCCTGTATCTGGTTCTGTATCTGGACCTTCTTGTTCCCGCGATCATTACGGATCGCAACCTCGATCGCCAGCTCGCCATCGATCTCCACCCTGGTGAAGTCAACCAGCGTATCGAATTTCTTGCCATTGGTGTGGATGCCCACCACTTCCAGGGATTCCACGCTCTGTCCCTGCCCGAGTTTGACGCAGGTTTTGAGTGCGGCCTTGATGGCCTGATGGGATTTGCCGTCGAAAAGTTCGAGGATTGGCGTACCCTCGATGG
>JAGWNO010000009.1 GCA_028871235.1 Gammaproteobacteria bacterium | reverse complement strand
ATTCATACGAACCCCATCCAACGGACATCGGCTGCCGCTATTTCACGTAGGTTGGGCTGACGCAGGAAGCCCAACATCTCGACGTTCACCGAAACCATATCCGATATCATCCACCCTACCACCCCAATCCGCGGCCACCATGCCCCTTTCAATGTAGGTGTGCAAGGTCGAGTAAGGCCAAGCCACAGGACGGGCAACCAAGCCATGTTTAACCGGGTTATAGTGAATGTAGTCCACATGTCGGGCCAAATCGCCATCATCCCGGATTAGGTGTTCCCAGTATCGCCGCTGCCAGATACCCCGCTCACGTTTTGCATTGTGGCTCGGACGGATGCGTTCATCCGTCTTCAGTCGCCACGAGAAACCCGTTTTGATTAATGACCAGCGCATCGGATAATCCGTATCGCACGCTGGCAACTGCCAGATGGCATGCAGGTGTTCGGGCATCAGCGCCATCGCCACCAGGGTAAAGGGATGCGCCGCCTTTACCTGGTCCAGCGCCTGCCGTAGGTCATCGATGTGTCGTACGAGTGTATCCGCCCCGCGGTCGGCAAGATTGACGGTAAAGAAATAGGGCCGCCGGCGACAAGAGCCCTCCGGTATCGCATCGTGTGTTCGCTTCCTTGTGTGACGTTGGGCTTCCTTCGTCAGCCCAACCTACGATTGCTAATGGATCTCAGGTATCCGAACCATCTGCTCGCCCAAGGCGACCCAGCGCCCCGCCCGTTTGATGTAGGTCGCTGTGTAGCGATATCTGCGAATGTGCGGCTTCCCATTCGTTACGGCACGCACTGTGTCGATTCCGGTGGAGACTGCCGTGTCGCGATAAACACGAACAATTTGGTCGCTGAGGGTCTGCGAAATGTCAGTGTCTGTGCCGGAGGTAACTGCCTTGATGAATGCGTCACGGTTGAGTGGCGCGTCCGCCCCGAACGTCACGATGAATTTTTCGTCGAGGATCTGGCGCAGTGACTTCGCATCCCGTTGGTCCTCTGCATGTACCCAGGCTTGCTCCGCAGAGCGTACTTGTGCTTCCGAAGCAAGCGGAGCACCGACAGCCGAGAGCGTGCCGATGAGCGCCAACACACAAACGGAGAGTCTGACTGTTTTTGTCATCATCAGCCGGGCCAAAAATACTCTTTTCCGCGGTGGCTATCCAGCAGCCCCGGTTACCCCCGGCGATAGATATCGCCGCCCTGCTCCAGGAATTCCCGCGATTTCTCTGCCATGCCCTGCTTCGCATACTCCCGCACGTCCTGAGTTATTTTCATCGAACAGAAATGCGGGCCGCACATGGAGCAGAAGTGGGCAAGTTTGGCGGAATCCTTCGGCAGGGTCTCGTCGTGGAATTCCCGCGCCTTGTCGGGATCGAGTCCCAGATTGAACTGGTCTTCCCAGCGGAACTCGAAGCGGGCTTTTGAGAGCGCGTTATCCCGCAGCTGCGCGCCGGGATGGCCTTTTGCCAGATCCGCCGCGTGGGCCGCGATCTTGTAGGCGATGATGCCGTCGCGTACGTCCTGCTTGTCCGGCAGGCCCAGATGTTCCTTGGGCGTGACGTAGCAGAGCATGGCGGTGCCGTACCAGCCGATCTGGGCGGCGCCGATGGCGCTGGTGATGTGGTCGTAACCCGGTGCGATGTCGGTGGTCAACGGTCCCAGCGTATAGAACGGCGCTTCGTAGCATTCCGCCAGTTCCTTGTCCATGTTCTCTTTTATAAGCTGCATGGGCACATGGCCTGGGCCTTCGATCATCACCTGGCAGTCGTGCTGCCATGCCACTTTCGTGAGTTCACCGAGCGTCTTCAGTTCAGCGAACTGGGCCTCGTCGTTGGCGTCGGCGATGCAGCCGGGGCGCAGGCCGTCGCCCAGCGAGAACGAGACGTCGTAAGCCTGCATGATCTCGCAGATGTCCTCGAAATGGGTGTAAAGGAAATTTTCCTGATGGTGGGAGAGACACCACTTGGCGAGGATCGAGCCGCCGCGCGACACGATGCCGGTGACGCGCTGCGCCGTCAGCGGCACGAACGGCAGACGCACGCCGGCGTGGATGGTGAAGTAATCCACGCCCTGCTCCGCCTGCTCGATGAGGGTGTCGCGGAACATCTCCCAGGTGAGTTCCTCGGCCTTGCCGTCCACTTTCTCCAGCGCCTGGTAGATGGGCACGGTGCCGATGGGCATGGGCGCGTTGCGGATGATCCACTCGCGGGTCTCGTGGATATTCTTGCCGGTGGACAGGTCCATGAGGGTGTCGCCGCCCCAGCGCGCCGACCACACCATCTTCTCCACTTCCTCGGCGATGCCGGAGGTCACCGCGGAATTGCCGATGTTGGTGTTGATCTTCACCAGGAAGTTGCGGCCGATGATCATGGGCTCCAGTTCCGGATGGTTGATGTTGGCGGGGATGATGGCGCGACCGCGCGCCACTTCATCGCGCACGAATTCAGGCGTGATCGCTTCCGGTAGCGCTGCGCCCCAGTGCTGGCCGCGATGCTGTCTCAACAGTTGCGCGTAGCGCGGATCGGCGCGCAATTCCCGCAGCCGCAGGTTCTCGCGGATGGCGATGTATTCCATCTCCGGCGTGACGGTGCCGCGACGCGCGTAGTGCATCTGGGTGACGTTGGCGCCGGTTTTGGCGCGGCGCGGCTTGGGCGGTGCCGGAAAGCGGATGTCGGCGAGTTTGGGATCGCGGTTGCGGCGGCGGGTGTAGCCGGAAGTGAAATCGGCCAACTGTTCGGTATCGCCGCGCTCTTCTATCCAGCGCGCACGGTACGCCGGTAAGCCCGCCAACAGATCAATCTGGGCATCCGGATCGGTGTACGGACCGGAAGTGTCATATATAGGTATGGGCGGATTGGCCTCGGCACCGTGCAGCGCCTGGGTGTCGGACTGCGACACTTCGCGCATGGCGACGCGCAGGTCGGTGCGAGTACCGGGCACCAACACCTTTCGGGAATTGGGGTAGGGCCGCGTGGCCTCTGCGGAAAGCCGCGCGGTGCGGCGGATGAAGTCTGCGGGTACGGCGCTCATGTTCGGCCCTCACGTCCGGCTGGGCGAAAAACGCGAGCGGTCATGAGGCCGCAAGCCTTCCCTCCGCCGGTGTTGGATCCAGCGGGTCCCGTGTCGGGAGCCCGCCGGCCGGTCCAGGTTCCAAGGGTGTGTTCTCAGCCCCGTCGTCAAAACAAACGGGGCACCCCCAGCTTGAAGTGCAGACGATAGGCCAGCGGCAGACAGCGCACAACCCCTGTGCACCGCCACCCTGTAAGGGATTATTCCGCCGGCGGTCCCGCCGCGGGATCAGCGCCAGCCGATGACGTCGTAGCCTCTATCGCGCAGACAGTGGTTCACGTAGTTCCTGTACAGCGGACTCGGCTCGCTGCCACGGATCGCGCCGCGCGCCGCACCGCTGGCGGCACCGCCCACCGCACCCGCCACCAGACCCCGAAGCGGGTGTCCGAACACCGCGCCCACGGCGGCACCGCCGGCTCCGCCCACCACGGCACCGGCGCCCGCATCCCTGGCGACGGGACTGTGGTTCAGATCCGCGGCATCCGCAAGCTGCATGCACTCGGCGATGGCGGTATTGGCGGCGTCCGGGCCGGTGCGCTGCAGGATGGCATTCGGGTACAAGACCGGCCGCGGTGCGCTGGCGCACCCGGCGATGAACAAGGCCAGGGCGGACATGCTGATGGCCGTTCTCATGGATCCCACTCCTGCATGACTGTCTTGCGGACATAACGCATGAGCGCCTCTGCTGATGACGGCGGCAGGGTCATACCCCGGAAAATAAAGCTGACAGTTGTCATGCGCGCCGATGACGCACTTGCCTTGCCAAGACCGGTCAAAGCGCTTAACCTTTGCAACCCTTCACGGCCATTTTTTGCATAGAAATCCGATGGATATCCAGTTTGCCCGCGACCAGATGGTCGGCCAGCAGGTGCGTGCCTGGGATGTGCTGGATAGGCGTGTGCTCTCCATCCTCGAAGCCCTGCCACGCGAGCGCTTCGTACCCGGCCGCTACCATGACCTGGCATTCGCCGATACCTGTATCCCGCTGGGCCATGGCCAGGTGATGATGACGCCCAAGATGGAAGGCCGCATGCTGCAAGCCCTGGATCCGCAGGCGTACGACAGTGCCCTGGAGATCGGCAGCGGCAGCGGTTTCATCACCGCCTGCCTGGCGAAGCTGGCGGGTGAAGTGCTCTCCGTGGATATCCACCCCGATTTCACCGCACTGGCCGGCAAGACCTGCAGGGGTCTGGGCATCGGCAACGCGCGCCTCGAAACCCGCGACGGCAGCACGCTCGATTGGCTCGCGGCCCATTTCGATGTCATCGCCGTGACCGGTTCCCTGCCCGTGTATGACACGCGCTATGCCGAACATCTCAGCATCGGTGGCCGGCTGTTCGTGATCGTGGGACAGTCGCCGGTGATGGAAGCTCTGCTCATCACCCGCGTGACCGAGGAAGCCTGGTCGCGGGAAAGCCTGTTCGAGACCGACCTGCCGCCGCTGGTGAACGCGGTGGCGCCGCGCAGCTTCCGGTTCTGAGCGGCGCAACGTGAACCCAGCCGTCCGCCAGCTGACGCCGCAGCAAGTGGCGGACCTGAGCGCCCAGACCCCGGACAAGGTGCTGCTGCTGGACGTGCGCGAACCCTGGGAATACGAGCGGGTGCACCTGCCCGGCTGCCTGCATATCCCCATGGGCGAACTCCCCGGCCGGCTGCAGGAACTGGACCCGGGGCAAACCTGCGTGATTGTTTGCCATCACGGCAACCGCAGCCAGCAGGTGGCACTGTTCCTGTGTACCCGCGGTTTTCGGGATGTGTGCAACCTGGCAGGTGGTCTCGAGGCTTGGGCCCTTGAACTGGACCCGAGCTTGGCCCGCTACTGAACCCGGCCGGCAGGGTTTGCCGGCCTGGAGAACTGGTGTTATATTTCACTACAACACTTACCCCTCAACCCTGACAAAGGACTGAATGGATAGGCCCATGTACAAATTCACCCTTGCCGCGTTCACCGCGGCCGCCATCGCGGCCGCGCCGGTCCATGCGGCGGACCTCTGGGACGTGTACCAGCTGGCCCTGCAGAACGATCCTACCTTTCAGCAGGCCCAGGCCACCTATGAGGCGGCGCAGGAAAACGCACCCATCGCCCGCGCCGGCTATCTGCCGAACCTGGGACTGAGCGCCAACCGCACCCTGCAGCGCTCCAACGGCAGTCAGCCCTTCGGCTTCGGGCCGAGCGGCCCCATCCAGGGCCAGTTCGACGCCAACAACTATTCCAGCACCTACACCCTGCAACTCACCCAGCCAATCTTTAACTGGAGCGCCTGGGAGAACATCAAGCAGGCCGATGCCTCGGTGGCACAGGCCGAGGCGCAGTACCTGGCCGCGCAACAGGCCCTGATCGTGCGCACCGCCACCGCCTACTTTGCTGTGCTCACCGCCCGCGACACCCTGGCCGCAGACCGCGCCGCCAAGCAAGCCAATGACAAGCTGTTGGAGCAGGCCAAGGAGAAATACCAGGTGGGTATGAGCGCGATCACCGACGTGCAGGAAGCCCAGGCGGCTTACGACCAGTCGGTGGCGGATGAGATCGGCGGCCAGCAGCAGGTGATCAATGCCGAAGAATCATTGCGCGCCATCACCGGTCAGCCGGTGACGGATCTGGAAGAGCCGCCGGCCGACATGCCGCTGCACAATCCGGTCCCCGACGATGCCCAGAAGTGGGTGAGCCAGGCGCTGCAGCAGAATCCCAACCTGCTGGCTGCCCAGGCGGGAGCCCAGGTGGCGGCCAAGGCCGTGTCCATCAAGCGCGCGGGTCATTACCCGACGCTCGATATGACGCTCTCGCATACCAAGAACAACAACAGCAACAGCTTCTCGGCGCTCGGTTCGACCTTCAACGAACTCTCCAACACCAACGGCAACCTGCTGATGCTGTCGCTCAATTTCCCGATATTCGCCGGCGGCGGCGTGAGCGCGCAGGTGACGCAGGCGCAGCGCCAGTACGATGCCGCACAGGACCAGGTACAGCTGGTGACGCGCCAGACCGAACAACAGGCGCGCACCGCCTTCCTGGGCGTGCTCACCGGCATCTCGCAGGTACAGGCGCTCAAGCAGTCGGTCACATCCAATGACACCTCGTTGCAGGCGACCGAGGCCGGCATGCAGGTGGGCACGCGCACCATCGTGGATGTGCTGACCTCGCGCCAGAACCTGCTCAAGGCCCAGACCAGCTTCGCCCAGAGCCGCTACAATTATCTGACCAGTGTGCTGCAGTTGAAGCAGGCGGCCGGTGACCTGAGTGCGAACGACGTGAAACAGATCAACAGCATGCTGCAGGTGGCGGCGCCCAAACCGGACATGGCCGCGAAGGCCAGTCCGCCCGCCGCCGGTGCAGCCGGCAACGGCCCATAAGAACAGCGACGGGATCCGGATTGCAGCGCCCGGCTCAATGCCGGGCGATGTGTTTCTCGATGAGTGACAGCGTGCGCGCCAGCGCGCCGCGGTTGGCGATGACGGTCTGCTGCGCCGCCTGGCCAATGTGCCGGCGCGTCACCGGATTGCCCACCAGCCAGATGAATGCCTCGCCCAGGGCGCCGGCGTCCGGCACTACGGTAAGCCCGCCCGCGCCCTTGAGTATGGGCGCGATGTCGCCGACGTTCTCAAGATGTGGTCCCGTCAGCACCGGCAGACCCAGGGCAGCGGGCTCCAGCAGGTTATGCCCGCCCACCGGCACCAGGCTGCCGCCCACGAAGGCCAGCTCCGCAGCCGCGTAGAATCGCGTCAATTCGCCGAGTCTATCCAGCAACAGCACCTCGCCGGACTTGAGCGCTGCTCCCCCGGCGCTGCGCCGGCGGCACACGTAACCCGCAGCGGTGACCAGCGCGGCCACGGCGGCGGCACGCTCCGGATGGCGCGGCGCCAGCACCAGGATGCTGTCGGGGTGTTTCGCCAGCAACAGCCGGAAGGCTTCCAGCACCAGCGGTTCCTCGCCCTCGCGGGTGCTGCCGGCCACGATGACGCTGGCCTGGTCGAACAGTTGCCGCCGCAACGCCTGGCCCTGCAGCAGCAGCTCATCGGCAAACTGCACATCGAATTTCAGATTGCCGGTGACCTGCAGGCGCTCCGGCGCCGCCCCCAGTTGACGGAAACATTCCGCGTCCGCGTCGGTCTGCGCGGCGATCAGGGACACGCGCCGCAGGGAACTGCGCAGCAACGAGTGGAAGCGCCGATAGCGTTGCAGCGCCGGCTGCGAGAGGCGCGCGCTCACCATCAGCAGCGGTATCTGACGACGCTCGCAGGCGGCGATCAGATTCGGCCAGATCTCGGTTTCCATGATGATGCCCACCACCGGGCTCACGCATTTGAGCCAGCGGTGCACGCAGAACGGCAGGTCATAGGGCAACTGCGACACCACCGCGCGCTCGCCGAACAGCTCCTGCGCCTGGGCCCGGCCCGCGCCGGTAAAACTGGTGACCAGGATGGGCCGCTGCGGAAATTTCTGGTGCAGGGCTGTGACCAGCGGCGCAGCGGCGCGGATCTCGCCCACCGACGCGCCGTGCACCCAGATGATCTCGCCGGGCGGGAAAAAGGGCGAACCGCCGCAGCGTTCGCCTGGCCTGTCCATGTGCCCGGTCTGTTTCAGCGTGCGCCAGGCGAACCACAGCAGCGCCACCGGCATGAGCAACATCAGGATCAGGGAATAGAGAAAGCGCACGGAGTCTCAGCGCGGCTTGCGGATGGCGTCGATCACCGCCGTGGTGGACAAACCATCCACGAACCGCAGGATGCGCACCTCGCCGCCATTCCGGGTCACACAGTCGTATCCGGCCACATCCCGGGGCTGGTAGTCGCCGCCCTTCACCAGTAAGTGCGGCAACAGCTTGCAGATGAGCCGTTCCGGCGTGTCCCCGGAGAACGGCACCACCCAGTCCACGCACGACAGCGCCGCGAGCACCCGCATACGGTTATCCAGGGTGTTGATGGGGCGGTCTGCGCCTTTCAGGCGCCGCACCGAGGCATCGTCGTTCACCGCCACCAGCAGCCGGTCGCCGAGCGTGCGTGCTTCCATGAGATAACTCACATGCCCGGCATGCAGGATATCGAACACACCGTTGGTCATGACGATGCGTTCGCCCTGGCTTCTGGCGTGCATCACCGCATCCATGGCATCGGCCTCGGTCAGCACGCCGCTGCCGCCGCTGTGAGCGGCCAACCGCAGTTCCGCCGGCGTGACCGTGGCCGCGCCGAGCTTCGCCACCACCAGGCCGGCGGCCAGATTGGCGAGTGCCGCGGCCTCGGGAAACGGCAGCTTTGCGCCGAGACCGGCCGCCAGCAGCGCGATCACCGTATCGCCGGCGCCGGTGACATCCGAGACTTCCAGGGCCTGGGTGGGCAGATGCAGCGGCGGTTTGCCGCGCTCCAGCAGCGTCATGCCGTGTTCGCCGCGAGTCACCAGCAGCGCCTGCAGATCCAGCTCGGCACGCAGCTGCTCGCCCTTACTGACGATGCCGGCGGCGTCCGGGCATTCGCCCACCACCGCCTCCAGTTCCGCGTGATTGGGGGTAATGCAGGTGACGCCTTTATATTTGCTGAAATCCCGGCCCTTGGGATCCACCAGCACCGGTTTACCGGCGGCCCGTGCCGCGCTGATCAGTTCCTGCACCGCCGACAGGCTGCCCTTGCCGTAATCGGAGAGGACCACCACATCCGCCTGTTTGAGCTCGGCTTTGAAGGCGGGCAGCAGCGGCGCGCTGTCGAAGACGCCGAAAGTCTCTTCGAAATCCACGCGGATGAGCTGCTGGTGACGCGACAGCACCCGCAACTTGGTGATGGTGGCGGTATTTTTGAGCCGGGTGAAGCGGCAGTGCACGCCATGTTTCTCCATGGCCGCCGCCAGCGCATCGGCGATGGCGTCGTCGCCGGTGATGCCGAGCACCGTGCAGTGCGCTCCCAGGCTCGCCAAGTTCACCGCCACGTTGCCGGCGCCGCCGGGACGTTCTTCGGTATCGCGCACGTGCACCACCGGGACCGGCGCCTCCGGGGAGATGCGCCGGGTGGCGCCGAACCAGTAGCGATCCAGCATCACATCGCCCGCTACCAGCACGCGCACGCCGTCAAACTGCGGGATGCGGATGTTCATGGGAATCCCAAAAAAACCTGGAAAACGCGCCGCATCATAACATGCGGCTGAAACCCGCCGGACGCCTGTACCGGACGCGATGCGGCCGTTACACTGGCGTCCATGCGACATAAACCCCAGCACGCATGCAGCGCCGTTTCCTGAAACCCCGCTACTGGAGCATCTGGCTGCTGCTCGGGTTCATGCGCCTGACGGTATACCTCCCCTACCCGCTGCAACTGGCGCTCGGCCGCGCACTCGGCCGGCTGTTGCGTCTCGCCCGGCGCCGTTGGCGCATCACGCTGGTCAATCTGCAACGCTGCTTCCCGGAGCTCGACGCGCCGGCGCGCCTGCGGCTCGCCAGACGGCATTTTGACTCGCTGGGCATGGCGCTCATCGAGACCGGCCTGTGCTGGTGGGCGGGAGATCCGCAGCTGCAGAAACTGGTGAGAATCGAAGGGCTCGAACATCTGCAGGCGGCCCGCGCCCGTGGCCGCGGCGTGATCCTGCTGGCCGGACATTTCACCACGCTGGAGATCGGCGGGCGGCTGCTGAGCCTGTACACCGATTTCCATATCATGTACCGGCCCAACGAGAACATGCTTATCGAAGAGGTGATGCGCGCCGGCCGTGAACGGCATTTTGACCGCGCCATCCCGCGCCAGGACGTGCGCCTGATGCTGCGCAGCCTCAAGCAGGGCAAACCCGTGTGGTATGCCCCGGATCAGGGCTACCGCGGCAAGCACAGCGAGATGGTGCCGTTCTTCGGCATCCCCGCTCCCACCAATACCGCGCTTTCGCGCCTGGCACACATGAGCGCTGCGCCGGTGGTGCCGTTCTCAGTGGAACGCCTGCCCGGCACCCGCGGTTACCGGCTGATACTCGAACCGGCGTTGCATGATTTCCCCAGCGGCGATGCGCCGGCGGACGCGCTGCGGGTCAGCAGGCTGCTGGAAGAAAAGATCCGCCGCACCCCCGACCAGTACCTGTGGAGCCATGACCGGTTCAAGGTGGTGCCGCGGGACTAGCTCATGCGGGCCTGCGGTCATAGCCATCGAGCAAGCCGGACCATGCAGCGCGCTCCGCAGCAGCGGGGACGGCGGACTTGCGCAGCGACCGCGACAGCCGCTCCAGGTTGCCTTGCTGCCAGCGCCGGCCGGGCGCGCGGCGTGCGCCCCGGTCGAAGTCGATGAGATAGACCTCATCACGGCTGTCGATCAGGACGTTGTGGACATTGAGATCGGCGTGATAGACGCCGGCTTCATGGAAACGGCGGATGCAGGCACCGATGGCCGGCCACGGCAAGGCTTCGCTATGCGCATCCTTGAGACGGCTGGCAAGGGAACGGGCATCCGGGATCAGCCGCGTGATGAGGTCGCCGCGGCAGATTAAACCGGAGCGCTGGATATTCGCCGCCACCGGCTGCGGTACCGGCAGTCCCTCCTTATATAACTCCGCCAGCAACCGCCATTCGCGCCACGGCCGGCTGCGTTCCAGCCCGGTCCACAGGTAAGCGTCCGTGTTGAGACGCGCCGCCAGGCCGCCGCGCCGGTAATGGCGCAGCACCCATTCACCGTCCTCACCCGCCACGATCCAGCCGGCGCCGCGTCCGCCGGCCGTGCCGCGCAATCCTCCGTGGCGTTGCCAGTGCTGCGGTGAGAACCAAGCCTCGCTCGCGTGGCTTGCGAGCGCGTCATCGTATAGGATGAACCCGCGTTTCGTGACGAGTGTCTGCGTCGCCATCAACCATGTCCCATACGTTGCAAGCTCCTGATTCCATCTGCGTGCTGCGCCTCTCGGCGGTGGGCGACGTGTGCCATACCCTGCCGGTGGTACGCACGCTGCAGGCGGCCTGGTCCGGCACGCGCATCACCTGGATCATCGGCGGACTGGAAGCGAGCCTGGTGGGGGACATCCCCGGCATCGAGTTTATCATCTTCGACAAAGCCAAAGGTCGCGGCGCCTACCGTGATCTGCGCCGCAGCTTGCGTGGCCGGCGCTTCGAGCTGCTGCTGCACATGCAGATGTCATTGCGCGCCAGTCTCGCCAGCCTGCTTGGCGTGCGTGCGCCGCTCAAGCTCGGTTTCGACCGACGGCGCGCGCACGATTACCAATGGCTGTTCACCAATTGGCGCATACCCTATAGACCGCGCCAGCATGTCATGGACAGCCTGTTCGGCTTCGCTGAGACCTGTGGCATCGCTGAACGGGTACTGCGCTGGGATATCCCCATCCCGGCGGAAGCGCAAGCGTTTGCCCGTCAGCAGATTCGCGACGCCAAGCCGGCATTGGTCATCAGCCCCTGCGCCAACCCGCGCTTCCGCAACTGGCGCAGTTGGCTGCCGGAGAACTATGCCGCCGTGGCCGATCACGCCATGGTACGGCATGGTTTGCGTGTGCTGGTAACAGGCGGACCCAGTGAGATCGAGCGGGATTATGGCGCACGCATCACCGCGCTGGCGAATACGCAGGTGACGAACCTGGTGGGCAAAACCAGTCTCAAGCAACTACTGGCGTTGTTGAAACAGGCTACGGTGCTGATCTCACCGGACTCGGGACCGGTACACATGGCGACCGCCGTGGGCACACCCGTAATCGGCCTCTACGCCAGCACCAACCCGGACCGGGCCGGGCCGTACCTGAGCCAGCGCTGGCGCGTTAACCGTTATCCGGATGCACTGCGCAAGTTCAATCACCAGGACCCGGAAACCGCACCCTGGGGTACGCGCGTGCGCGACCCTGAAGCCATGGATCTCATCAGCGTCAAGGATGTGACCGAAAGACTGGATGCACTGATGGCTGCGCGGGCGCGCGGTGAATTGCACAGGTCGGCGCCAGCCGGAGAAATGTCCCGCTCCTGACTCCTCGCCCCTCACCCCTCACGCCTCACGCTTCACTTCTTATTACGCGGCAAGGTGAGCACCGCTTCCAGTCCGCCCTGGGGATGGTTACGCAGCGTGAGCGTGCCGGCATGGGCCTCGGCGATGTTGCGGGCGATGCCGAGACCGAGGCCGGTGCCGCCGCCTGCCTGGCTGCGGGCGCTCTCCAGGCGGTAATACGCTTCAAATACCTTTTCCAACTGCGCCGCCGGGATACCCGGCCCGGCATCGCGTACCCGGATAGTCACGGCGGCGTCGCCGTCCTCCACCGTCAAGGTGGCGCGTCCGCCATAGCGGATGGCGTTGCTGACCAGATTATCGAGGCAGCGGCGCAGCGCCCGCGGCCGGCCGTAAAACGGCGCCGCTACGCTGCCGACGATGCCCACTTGCTGCCGCATCTCCGCCGCGTCGGCCTGCACGCTCTCCAGCAGCGCCATGAGATCCATGGGCTGCGGTGCTTCGCTGACCTCGAGCCCGCGCATGAAATCCAGCGTGCCGTTGGTCATGGTCTCCATGTCCTGCAGATCGCGGATGAACCTGGCCTTGAGCTGCTCGTCGTCCAGCAGTTCGGCCCGCAGCCGCAGCCGGGTGATGGGCGTCTTGAGATCGTGGGAGATGGCGGTGAGCAGGCGGGTGCGGTCTTCCACGTAGCGCACCAGCCGCGTCTGCATGTCGTTGAAGGCGCGGGCGGCGCGTTGCACCTCGGCGGGTCCGACCTCCGGGATGGGAGCGCGGCGTATATCACGGCCCAGCTCACCGGCGGCGTTGGCGAGGGTGGTCAGCGGACGGGTGAGCCAGCGCACCGCGAGCAGCGACAGCAGTATCACCGACACCAGCAGCACCATCAGGCCCAGCAGCAATCGCCAGGGACGGTCGCTCACATGCCAGGGCCGCGGATGATCGAAACTCACCCAGCTGCCGTCCTTGAGCTGCACTTCGGTGACACTATGCTCGCGGGGGACATCGGCTGGCCCGCTGCCGGGTGCCACCGTCTCGGCCGCCGCCACTTCGGCGGGCGTACGCCGCACCACCACCACGCGCACCTGCCGCTCCGGCCCCAGCAGGCCTTGCAGCGTGCGCTGGAACTCCGCCGCCTGGGTATCCGATTCGCCCCTCACCGGCGGTTGCGCACTCACGCTTACGAACAGCCGCGGCGTGGTGAGGATGGAGGCGATGCGTCGGCGTTCCGGCGGACTCACGGAATCCATGAGCATCACCGCCGCCGCATCACGCTGCGCCCACTGCTGGTCGCTGAAACTGAACAACGCCTGGTCGCGCTCCGAAAGGCTGATGGCGGCACTCAGCAACTGCGCCAGGATCAGACCGGCAAGCAGCACCAGCACCAGCCGGCCGAACAGGGAGCGCGGCAGCAGCCGCATCAGTTTTCCAGTTCCACAGGCAGGGCGAAGATATAACCCTCGCCCCGTACTGTCTTGACGATCGTCGGCTCATGGCCCTCATCCCGCAGCCGTTGCCGCAGGCGGCTCACCTGCACATCCATGCTGCGATCGAAGGGCAGGTTGTTCTCGCGTCCACGCAACATCTCCATGAGCTGATCGCGGTTCAATACTGCGTTGGGGTGCTGCAGGAAGATGCGCAGCAGCCGATACTCGGCGCCGGACAGCGGCACCACCACACCTTCCGGTGACAGCAGTTGCCGTGTGACGGTATCAAGCTGCCAACCACCGAAACGGAAACGGCGCACGTCATCGGGCTGCAGGTTTTCCGGCAGGCTGCGCGCGCGCCGCAGCACGCTCTTGATGCGGGCCAGCAGTTCGCGGGGATTGAACGGTTTCGGCAGATAGTCGTCGGCGCCGGTTTCGAGACCGGCGATGCGATCGGTGTCCTCGCCGCGCGCCGTCAGCATGATGACCGGGAGTGTGGAGCGGGCGCGCAGCCGCCGGCACAGGCTGATGCCGTCCTCGCCGGGCAGCATCAGGTCCAGCACCACCAGATCGTAATGCGCATCCGCCAGCGCCTGCTCCATGGCACGGCCGTCCGCCACCGTGGTCACGCGATACCCCTGGCGCGCCAGGTACTCCTGCAGCAGCGCCTGGATCTCGGTGTCATCGTCCACCACCAGGATTTGATCGGCCGTGGCCATGCGGGTCGTCATGCCCCCCTTCGCTGTCAGGTACAGGATTCTATCCCGCGGCCGAGACCCGGGCAGGATGCCCGCCGCAAGATTTGTATCAAAGTGTAACCAGCGGTTTGCAGCCACCGCGGCGATGCGAAAATGGCCGCGCTGCAGAGGGCGGTGGTGAACTTTGCCCGCCAGCGACACGTCACAGTTTCACCGCCGTCGCACGGCGGCGATCCGGCCAACATCGGGATACCCGCAGACAGCATGTCAGCATTACGCATCTCCCCGGTATTCTGCGCGCTCGCCGCCGCCGCGGCGCTGTTGTGCAGCGCGCCGGCGCGGGCAGACAGCGCGCCGGTCTTCGTGCAATCGTTCACGCTGGTGGAACTCACCGACATGGCGCTGTCCAACAATCCCCAGACCCGGCTCGCCTGGGCCGCCATCCGTGAAAGCCAGGCGGGCGTGGAACTGGCGCGGGCCGGCTACTGGCCGCAGATCAGCGCCAGCTACACCGTCCAGCGCAGCCGTTCAGTGAATTTTTCCGGCCAGGCCAACAGCGCCCAGACGCGCTACCAACCGGGCATCAGCCTGAGTTACCTGTTATGGGACTTCGGCAGCCGCTCGGGCAGCCTCGACGCCGCCAAGTACACGCTGGCAGCGGCACGACTCTCCAACAGCCAGACGCTGCAGGACGTGATCCTGCAGGTGGAGCAGGATTACTACCAGGTGCTGGGATTGCAGGCGCTCGCACAAGCCGATGCAGTGAGCGTCGAGGACGCGGAGACCAGCCTGGACGCGGCGCGTCAGAACCAGAAGGCCGGTCTCGCCACCATCGGCGACGTCTATCAGGCGGAAGCCGCGCTGGCCGGTGCGCAACTCGCGTTGCAGCAGACCCAGGGTGCGCTGGCGGTGGCGCACGGTACGCTGGCGGTGGCGGTAGGCTTACCCGCGGATACGCGCCTGGCGCTGGCACCCTGGAATCAGCAGGTGACGGCGGCGATGCCGAAACAGACGGTGCAGGCGCTGTTGCATGAGGCGCAGCAGGCGCGGCCGGAGATACTCGCCTCCAAGGCGCGCGAACAGCAGGCCATCGCCAATCTGGAAGCCACCCGGGGCCGCGGCTTGCCCTCGCTGGCCCTGAACGCGAGCGCCGGCCGTACCCGCACCGTGAGTGGCGGTGGCAGCGCCAGCACCAGCAATTACAACGCCGGCCTGACACTCAGCATCCCGCTGTTCGCCGGCTTCGGTGACCAGGCCGCCAACCGGCAGGCCCAGGCCGCCATCGACATCAGCCGGGCCACCACCGCGGAACTACTGCAGCAAGTGGAACTGGAAGTCTGGCAGGCTTATCAGAACCTGCATACCGCCGCGGTGACGCTCACTACCACCAACGTACAGTTGAAGAGCGCGCAGCAGGCGGCGGAAGTATCCAGCGCACGCTATCACAGCGGCCTGGATACGATCCTGAATCTGCTGACCGCGCAAGCGACGCTCGCCAACGCGCGCGTGCAGCAGGTGCAGGCGCGACTCAACTGGTTCACGGCGCTGACCGCCCTGGGACACGCCGTGGGCGGACTCAATGCGCCCTCGGAGGAAGCCGGACTGCCGTGAACAGAAAAACCAGATACCTCGCCGGCATCGGCTGCATCGCCGCCATCCTCATCGCGCTGGTGGCCTGGCGCATCACCAGTAACTCGCGCGCCGACCGCGTCAAACCCGCGGACCGGCCGTTACCCGTGGATACCTCGGTGGTGACCATCCAGCCCATGCCGATCCTGCTCACCGCCGTGGGACAGGTGCAGTCGGAACACAGCGTGCAGGTGCGCCCCCAGGTGAGCGGGGTGCTCAAACAGGTGTTCTTCAGTGAGGGCCAATATGTGCGCGCGGGACAGCGCCTGTTCCTGATCGATCCCGCGCCCTACCAGGCGGCGCTGGCCTCCGCCAAGGCCGCCTATCTGACCGCCAAGGCGCAGGCGGACCGCGAAGCACCGCTCGCCGACAAGGATTACGTGTCTCCCCAGGAATATGAGAGCGCGGTGGCTGCCGCCACCCAGGCCGGGGCGCTGCTGCAGCAGGCGCAGATCAACCTCGCCTACACCGACATACGCTCGCCCATCGACGGCCTCAGCGGCAGCCTCGCGGTCAAGGCGGGCAACGTGGTCACGCCCGCGGACACCAGTCCGCTGGTGGTCATCAACCAGATGCGGCCGATCCTGGTGCAATACAACATCCCGCAACAGTTCCTGCCGGAAGTCCGCCGCTACGACAGGCGACGCAGCATCCGCATATTCGTGACCCGCGAGGATGGCAGCGGCAACCTCGGTGAGGGCGATCTGGTGTTCATCGACAATAGCATCAACACCAGCACCGGCACGGTGATGCTCAGGGCGCGTATCCCCAACCGCAATACCACGCTGTGGCCCGGCCAGTATGTTGGGGTGAGCATGCGGCTCGCCATGCAGCCGGATGCCGTGGTGGTGCCGCAGACCGCGGTGCAGACCGGGCAGAACGGCAACTTCGTATACGCGGTGGTCTCCGGCAAGGCAGTGATCGTGCCGGTGACCATGGATCGGCAGGTGGGCGACGCTGCGGTCATCAGCAAGGGCCTCAAAGGCGGCGAGGTGGTGGTGACGCGCGTGCCGCGTACCCTGCGTGCCGGCCTGCCCGTGATCGTGAACAGCGGCGGGCCCCCGGTCGCCGCACCGCCACCGGCACCATGAAACTGAACCTGTCGGCACCGTTCATCCACCGTCCGGTGATGACCACGGTGCTGATGTCGGCATTGCTCATCTTTGGCCTGGTGGCCTACTTCAGCCTGCCCGTCAGCGAACTGCCCAACGTCGATTTCCCCACCATCAACGTCAGCGCGAACCTGCCGGGCGCCGATCCCGAGACCATGGCGGCCTCGGTGGCCACGCCCCTGGAACGCCAGTTCAGCACCATCGCCGGCGTCGCCTCCATGAGTTCGGTCAACACCACCGGCAACACTTCCATCACGCTGCAATTCGACCTGTCGCGCGACATCGATGCGGCCGCCATGGACGTGCAGACGGCCATCTCCCAGGCCAGCCGGCAACTGCCCAACAACATGCCGGCGCCGCCGCATCTGTACAAGGTGAATCCCTCGGCCACGCCCATCATCTTCATGGCGCTCACCGCCAGCCACATACCGCTCACGCAACTGGACGAATTCGCCGAGACGCGCGTGGCCGAACAGATCTCCATGGTCCCCGGCGTGGCGCAGGTGAACGTCTACGGCGCGAAAAAATACGCGGTGCGGCTCTACATGAACCCGTACGCGCTGGCGGCGCGCAACCTGTCGATCACGCAGGTGGTGCAGGCGGTACAGGCGGGCAACACCAACCTGCCGTCCGGCACCCTGTATGGCGCCACCCGCACCTACACGGTCCAGGCCAACGGGCAGCTCAGGGACGCCAAGGCCTACAACAACCTGGTGGTGGCCTACCAGAACGGCGCGCCGGTGCGCCTCGCGGATGTGGGCCAGGCCGTGGACAGCGTCGAGGCCGACAAGCAGCTCACCGAGGTATTCGACAACACCGGACAGAATCATGCCCTGCAACCGGCCATCATGCTGGCTATCCAGCGTCAGCCGGGATCCAACGCGGTGGCGATATCGCAGGCCATCCATGCGCTGCTGCCGGCGCTGGAGAAGGACGCGCCCGGCGATGCCAGGCTGTTCATATTCCATGACCACTCCGATTACGTGAACGGCTCGATCCAGGAGGTGAAGTTCACGCTGATGCTGGCCATGGTGCTGGTGGTGGGCGTCATCTTCCTGTTCCTGCGCAATCTCCGCGCCACGCTGATCTCCGCCCTGGCCCTGCCCACTTCCATCATCGGCACCTTCGCGGTGATGAAACTCGCCGGCTTCAGTCTCGACAATCTCTCGCTCATGGCACTGGTGTTGTGCGTGGGTTTCGTCGTGGACGACGCCATCGTGGTGCTGGAGAACATCGTGCGCTATCGCGAAAAGGGCGAGTCTTCCCTGCGCGCGGCGCTCATCGGCAGCAAGGAGATCGGCTTTACGGTGGTGTCCATGACCCTGTCGCTGGTGGCGGTATTCATCCCCATCCTGCTCATGGGCGGCATCCTCGGGCGGCTGTTCCGGGAATTCGCCATCACCGTGGCCATTGCCATCCTGATTTCCGGCCTGGTCTCGCTGACGCTGACGCCCATGCTGTGCAGCCGCTTCATCAAGGACAGCAAGCGGCATGGCCGGCTGTATGGCACGCTGGAAAAAGCCTTCGAACGCTCCCGCGCCTGGTACGGCAGGACCCTCACCTGGTCGGTGGATCACTGGCGCAGCATGCTGGTGGTGGCAGGCATCACCCTGGTGCTCACCTTCTATTTCTTCGCGGTGGTGCCCAAAGGCTTCATACCCACGGAAGACACCGGCCTGATCATTGGCAGCACCCAGGCCCCCGAAGGCATCACCTTCGATGAACTGAAAGGTCTGCAGCAACGCCTGGCGCGCATCGTGCGCCAGAACCCCAACGTCGCGGCCGCCATCTCCAGTGCCGGCCAGGGCAGCGGCGGGACGGCCGGCGGCAACATCGGCCGCCTCATCGTCATGCTCAAGCCCATGGGTGAACGGCATGCGAGCGCCGACCAGGTGATCCAGCAGCTGCGCAAGGCGGTGGCGCCGGTGCACGACATGCAGGTGTACTTCCAGAATCCGCCGGCCATTCAAATCGGCAGCATCGGCGGCAGCGGCACCTACCAGTACGTGTTGCAGGGGCTGGACGTGGATTCACTGGACAAGGCGGCGGCGCAATTCCTGCCGAAGCTCGAGAAGGTGCCCGGCATCCAGGATGTGAACAGCGACCTGGAGCTGAACAACCCGCAGATCAACGTGAACATCCTGCGCGATACCGCTTCCACGCTCGGGGTCACCGCTTCCCAGATACAATCCACGCTCTACGATGCCTATGGCGGCAACCAGATCAGCACCATCTTCGGTTCCACCAACGAATACTACGTCATCATGCAGCTGGCGCCCCGCTACCAGTCGGACATGGCCGCGCTCAACTCGCTGTACGTGCAGGGCAACAACAACCAGCTGGTGCCGCTGCGCAGCGTGGCCGACATCACCCCGGGGGTGGGACCGATGCAGGTGGACCATTATGAGCAGCTGCCCTCGGTCACGCTGTCCTTCAACCTGGCGCCGGGCGTATCGCTGGGCGAGGTGACCAGCCGCATCGAACAGCTGGCGAGCGCGAGCCTGCCGGCGGACATCACCGGCGTGTTCGCCGGCAACGCCCAGACCTTCCGGCAGTCCCTGGTGGACCTGCCGATCCTGCTGATCATCACCATCCTGGTGATCTACATGGTGCTCGCCATCCTCTACGAGCACTTCATCCACCCCATCACCATACTCACCGCGCTGCCGCTCGCCATGGTGGGCGCACTGCTCACGCTCATCCTCTTCGGTCAGGAACTCAACATATACAGCTTCGTGGGATTGATCATGCTGGTGGGCCTGGTGAAGAAGAACGGCATTATCATGGTGGACTTCGCCATCCAGATGAAGCGCGAGCACCAGATGAACGCCCGTGATGCCGTGATCGAAGCCTGCCTGGTGCGTTTCCGGCCGATCATGATGACCACGCTGGCCGCCATCCTCGGCACCCTGCCCATCGCCCTGGGTACCGGCATGGGCGCGGAATCGCGCCGGCCGCTGGGCATCGCCGTGGTGGGCGGCCTGTTGTTCTCACAGGCTCTCACTCTCTACATCACGCCGGCGTTCTATGTGGCCATGGAACACCTGACCGAGAAACTGCGCAAGCGCCACGAGTCTGCCGGCGGCGGCACGCCTGCGCACGCCCTGCAACAGGAGCAACAACCGTGAACAACAGCAACGTGACCCTCGACCCCGGTCTCACGGGACATGCGGAGATCCCGCAGGGCAGCGGCCCATTCCCCGGCCTGGTGGTGCTGATGGAAGCCTACGGCATCACCGCTCACATCCGTGGCGTGTGTGCGCGTTTGGCCAGGGCGGGTTTTGCGGCGGTGGCTCCGGATATCTTCCACGGCGACGTGTTCGGCTATACCGACATGGACAAAGTACCGCCCAAGATCCGCAGCCTCGACGATGACACGGTGATGGCGGAAATCGGCACGACCCTGGACTGGCTTGCGGCCCGGCAGAGCGGGCCTCAGGCCCGGCTCGGAATCATCGGCTTCTGCATGGGCGGGCGCTTGGCGTTCCTCGCCAACTGCCGCCACCCCGACAGGCTCAAGGTGGCCGTTTCATTCTACGGCGGCGGTATCGCACCGGAAGGTGCTGACCGCTTCGGCCGCACCCCGCCCATCGGGGCAGCGGCGCAGATGCAGGCGCCGCTGTTTCTGGGTTATGGCGCCGATGACCATGGCATCTCGCCCGACGAGCACGCGCGCATAGCACAGACCCTGTCCGCCGCGAAGAAACGCTTCACCCTGGCGCTATATCCGGGCGCCGGGCACGGTTTTCTGTGTGAGGAGCGCGTGAGTTTCGCGCCGGCCGTTGCGGAACACGCCTGGCGGGAAAGTATCGCTTTCCTGCAGGCGCATACCCGCTGACCGGGTGCGTCATTTCACGGGCGCTTGCGCGCCTTTCAACACATCCGCGATCTTCACCGCATCCCGATGCAACTCTTCGGCCTTGTTGCTGCGCAGCGCGCGGTCGGCGATCCGCAGTGCCTCTTCCAGCTGCGCACGCACCGCCGGCGAATGGCCCGAGTCGTTGAGTGCGCCGTCGCCCATGCCTTTGCAGGGATTCCCGGCCGCCGCATCGAATCCCCTGCCCTTGGGTCCCACCAGGCAGTTGATGACGTGATGCAGGTGCGCGTGGGCCATGTCGATGCCGGCGGCCGCGGCCATCTCCGCATGCGCAGCGGCGGTCGCGATCTCCCTGCCCGCGCCGTCAGCGGCGACAGCCATGGTGGTGGTGAGCAGACATAGCAGCGGCAGGGCCGCCGCCAGCTTGAATTTGATGTTCATGTCATCCTCCTCCAGTCAATTGGTCAGGGCATATCTTACGCTTGCGCCGCACGCTGACGCGGCATGCGGGCAGCCCACCGCCTGCCCCGCTAGTGCACTGCGGCATCCGCCGGCGGCGCCGGCAGATAGATGGCCGGCAGCTTGAGCGCCGTGATCCTGGCGTTAAGCGCCGGCAGCCCGCTGGTGCGCACGCTCTGCCAGCGTGCCAGCTGGGTATCGGTCTGCGCCGCCAGTTGCTTGAACACTGCATAATCCTGCTGCGTGGGTTTGGAATTGCTGAATTCCACGCTGGTGAACAGGGCCGCCAATTTGTTGTTGAGGCGGATGGGATAATTGAGCACGTCCTCGCTGGCCTTGGCCTTGCTCTGGATGAGCGCGTCCTCGATCGCGGTAAGCTCGTCCAGCAGGGACCTGGTATCCTCGTTCAGGGCTCCTTCCTGGGAAGATTTGGCATAGCGCCGGGTGAGGTCGTTGATCTGTGTGCGCAGGTTGCGCAGGCTGTTGATGGCGTTGTCGGTCTTGTCCAGTTCGCCATATATCTGCATCAGCAACTCCTGACGCGCGGCCAGATCATCGGCACTCAGTTTCGAACGCGGGTCATTGAGCACCGTGAGCGGCTGGCTGTAGTTCTGACCGGCCACGTCCAGGGTCAGGGTGTAAGTGCCGGGCGGCACTTTGGGGCCGCGCATGCTGCCGAACCACAGCACCGCGCCGGGTACCTTGGTGGCATCGGGGTACCGCAGGTCCCAGACAAAGCGGTTCATGCCCGCTTTGATGGGCAACAGCTCCGGCGCCGCCTTGGGTTTGCCGTAGAAATCCCCGCTGTCGGCGGCGGGTTTCACCGTGCTGCCGGGCTTGCTGGAGAAGCGGCGGATCTGCTTGCCGTCCGCCGACAGGATGCTGAGAGTGATCTCCGCGTCCTTGGCCGGCGCGGATGCGAGATTGTAGAAGATCGCCGCGCCGTCGGGCGGATTCTCGCCCTGGTCGGCGGCATGGCCTTCGAAATCGAAGCCCGGCAGCAGATAGGCCTGGTCCGGCGTGAACAGGCGGGTGCTTCCCTGGCGTCCCTCGTCATCAAGCTGGCGCAGCACGCTCAGGTCATCCAGCACCCAGAAGGCGCGGCCGTGGGTGGCGATCACCAGATCATCCGCACGATCCTGGATGGCGATGTCGGATACCTGCACCGCCGGAAGATTGAGAGCCAGCGATTGCCAGTGGGCGCCGCCGTCAAAGGACGCATAGATGCCGCGCTGGGTGCCGGCGAACAGCAGCTTGGGATCGCGGGTGTCCTCGCGGATCACGAAAGTTGGCTCGTCCACCGGGATGCCCGCATCGATGCGCGTCCAGCTATGACCGAAGTCGGTGGTCCGGTAGA
>JAGWNO010000158.1 GCA_028871235.1 Gammaproteobacteria bacterium | reverse complement strand
GCGGTAATCGGAGTCACCGGAAAATCCCGCATAACGCAGAAACGTGGGGATGATGTAGCCGGTGGTCTCGGGATAGGCGGCTGCCCAGCGACCGGTCTTCATATCATAGTAAGCGCTGACCCCGCCGCTGCCGGTGGCGTCCTGGGCACGCGTCAGCCATCCGGCGGCCGCGGACAACCCGGCACGCAGGTCCGTTACCCTGAGTTTGCCGCGTCTGCCCCGCCCGGTTAGCGTACTCAAGACCCGCATCATGATTCGCCCTTCGCATTTTTAGATACTTTGAGCATGCGTGCGGTTCTGAGATGCAGCGCACGACCCAGGCGCCCCGTCATGTGCAGCAGAAACGGCATGGGATCATGCCATCGCCACAATGCCTCTGTCACGACACTGCCGCGGGGAAAGCCCTGCCGGATACTCTGGTTCTGGGCTGCGGCAGATTGTGCATCCGCCGAGCGATCCCGCCACACCACCGGCTGCTTCGTCGGCGCGGATTGGAATCCGGGCACGCCCAGCTCGGCGCAATAGGCCGCATACGGAAGATTGACCCCGTTCAAGGTCGCCACCTCCTCCTGATAATCGGTGCGGCCGATGGTGGGCTCCACCATGCGGAAATCGCCGCTGCGCGCATCGAGCTTGTATTCCATGCCCGCCAGTCCCGCCACGCCTGCCTCACGGAAAAACCGCAGACTCATGGCCGCGAGTTCCTGCGTCTCGCCGGGGGCGGCGGTGCAGCTTGCCGTTCCCCCCACCTGCGGCGGCCACGAGCGGATTTTCCGGCCCGTGAATGATGCCGTAAGCGAGCCGTCCTTGCCGATGTGCTGCAGGCAGAAATAAATATTCGAGTCCGGCCCCTCGATCCACTCCTGCACCACCACATCGGCCATCACCGGCAGGATGCGGCGGATGAGCCGCTCGGCCTGCTCACAGCGTTCGATGCGGTAAGCCTTGGCGAAAGACCGGCTGTAGCCCGGGTGGCGCTCCCCCGGCTTGATGACCACCGGGAAGCGTATCGCCTCCAGCCGGTGCAGATCCGGCACCGACCGAAGGTGCACCAGCGGCGGGATGGGCGCACCCAGACGTTCCGCGGTGCGCTGGAAACCCTGCTTGTGCAGCAAGGACTCCACAACCGTCGGATCGGGAAGTGTGAAGCGGTAATGCGGCGACAGGGCATGCCGATATCGGGACACTGCCTTGACGCTCTCCTCCTGGGTCAGCAGCAGCACCGGACGCGAATCACCGAATACGGTCGAGCTCAATGTCCTGAGCCCCTCAACCAAGGCTTCCGCTTGCAAGGCAGGCACCGCCAGCGGCCGTGCCGCCCGCGTGTGCATCCCGGGCTGGTGCGAATCGGAATCCACGATCCATACCGGCACATTCTCGCGCGCCAAGCTGCGCGCCACACCCAGGCCGTTGATGCCGGCACCGACCACCACCGCCGGAACACACTCGCTCATGACTGCTTATCCAGAACGCGCGCGTAAACCGCACGGTAGCGCGCCACGCTCGCCGGCCAGTTGCGTTCGCGTTCCACGTATTTCCTGCCCGCCAACACCACCGGTGCCCAGGAGGCCGGGCCATTTTTGAGGACGCCGATCAGACACCGGACCAGCGCCTCGACGGAGCCTGCCGGAAACAGATAGCCGTTGTTTCCGTCACTGATCAGTTCCCGGTGTCCGCCCACATCGGAGGCTACTACCGGTTTGTCCAGCGCCATGGCCTCCAGCGGCTTGAGCGGCGTGACCAGCTCCGTCAGGCGGCGCGACAGGCGCGGATACACCATGACATCCATGACGCTGTAGTAGCGGGCGATGTCGCCGTGGGGCACCTCACCGGCAAAATGCACGACGCGGTCCAGTCCCAGGTCCACGGCCAGCGCTTTCAGCGCCGGCTCCTGCGGCCCGCCTCCCACCAGCAGCAGCCGCGCCCGGGGAAATGCCCGAACGATCTGTGGCATGGCACGGAGCAGGACATCCAGGCCTTCATACCCATAGAACGACCCCGCAAACCCCAGGGTAAAGCCGCCTTGCAGAGCGTACTTCCCGGTGAGCTCGCTGTCGGGGCGTGTCTGGACTGCAAAGCGACTCAGGTCCACGGCATTGGGGATGACCGTGATTTTTTCCGCGGAAATGCCGCGCCCGGCCAGATCGGCGCGCAATCCTTCGCAAATGACGGTGACGGCGTCGGCACGGTGTGCCGCCCGGGTCTCCAGCATCCGCGTCAGCCGGTAGCGCAGACTCCATTCGCCAGCCGTGCCGTGATCGGCGGCGGCATCCTCCCAGAAGGCGCGGATCTCGTACACCACCGGCAAGCCCATCTCCCGGCCCACCGCCAGCGCCGGGAAGGCATTCAGCACCGGCGAGTGGGCATGCAGGATATGCGGCCGGACGTCATGCACCACCTGCCGCAGCCGTGCCCTGAGTGCCTGGATGAGCCGTACGTGTTTCGCGATTGGCGCTCCGGAGAGCCATCCCCGCGCCGGCGGGGTGCGCTTGAAAATCCATTCGCCCACCTGCTCCTGCAAATCCTGCGCCCGCCCCTGCTTGGGACTGGTCAGCTGAAACGTTTCCCATCCCAACGCCCGCTGTCCGGTGAGAATGGCGAGCGTACGGAAAGCATAGCCGCTGTGCAGCGGCAGGGAATGATCCAGGACGTGCAGGATCCGCAGCGGCCTGCCGTCCGCGGTTGTCGGCTGCGACCCGGTTACCGGGATGGATACGGAATTTTTCACGATTTTTTTGTCTTCGGTGGCCATCTCAAAAATATCCGTTCCTTCCGCAATCGTCGCTGCTGCTTCTTTCGGCCTATCGCGACGGCGACCGTTGCTCCCACAATATCGTCAGGCTGCCACCCGCATTATTGCTTGCAACCCGTGGGAGCGCCCGTCCCGGCCGCGATCTTCACGGCAACCCGGCCTGACTGCTAGTACCGGACAGGACGCGCGAGTAGAGCGCCTTTTGTGCCTGGATGGTCGGCGCCCATCCGAAGCTCTCGGCAAACGTCCGCGTCGAAAGCCGTTGGATTTTGCGGGCCTGCAATCTATGCCAGGCGGAAACCACAGCATCCGGAGTGCGCTCCTGCATGAGTTCCCCGGACTCGGGGGCAGTGAGCAACTCCGGGGTGCCGCCGACACGGGTGGCGATCACCGGTGTGCCGCAAGCCAGGGCTTCCAGCACCACGTTCGGCATGCCTTCGCGGCTGGACGCCAGCACCAGGGCATCGGCCGCGTTGTAATACTCATCCAATTCAGCATGCGGTATCTCGCCGAGGAAGCGGACGCGATCGCTGACAGCCAACCGGTCTGCCAGCCGGCGCAATCGGCCCTCCCGGGGTCCGCTGCCCGCGATCAACAAAGTGACCCCGGAAACCCGGGCAAGCGCCTCGATGGCGATGTGCACACCTTTCAATTCCACCAGATTACCGGCCGACAGCCACACCGGGCCTGTCAGACCCATCCGGCGGCGAATACCCGCTTGCGCCAGCGACCGGAAGCGACCCAGATCCACCCCATTGCGCAGTACCGTGATCCTGTCTGCGGCGACGCCCAGTGTCACCAGCGACTGCTTGAGCGCCTGCGAGACCGTCACGATGGCGGCCGCATGCTCAGCCGCCCAAAGTATCTGCCGCCTCGGGAGACGGTAGCGGGGAATCAAAGTGACATCGGTGCCCCGGGCGGTGATCACCACGGGTTTACCCAGACGCTGGCCCAAGCGGACCGCGGCCACACCGTCGGGATATAAATAGTGTGCATCCATCACATCGTAGTGTTCGCCCCCGGACTCCAGCCGGCGCAGGCACGGCAACAGTGCGCGGTACATCAAACCGGGCGCCATGCTCATGCCCAGCTTGGGGATCACCGGATAGCGCGGGTGCTAGATCCGGATGCCGTGACGTACCTCGGACTCCGGGACCTGCGCGAACGCCGCGTAGGAACCCCAGCGCTTGTTCCGGAACGGGAACCATGGCACCGGCGCCACCACACGGGCGGTGATTTCTCCCGCAGCCAGCAACTGGCGCAAGCGTTCCTCCACGAACACGCCGTGACGCGACTGCGCCGCATTCGGATAGAGGCTGGTCAGGGTC
>JAGWNO010000157.1 GCA_028871235.1 Gammaproteobacteria bacterium | reverse complement strand
GAGGATGCGGCCGTCGCCGGCGTCGTAGAAGCGGAACAGCAGGCGGGCGAGGGTGGATTTGCCGGCGCCGCTGGGTCCCACCACCGCCACTTTCGCCCCGGCCGGTATGGCGAAACTCACACCGTGCAGGATTTCCCGGTCGGGGCCATAACCGAAGCGTACGTTCTCGAAGCGGATTTCCCCGTGGCTCACCTTGAGCACCGGGGCGCCGGGTTTGTCGGCCACGCCGGTGTGGCGCTCCAGCAGCGCGAACATGCGTTCCATGTCGGCGATGGAACGCTTCATCTCGCGGTACACGAAGCCCAGGAAGTTGAGCGGCATGAACAGTTGCACCATGTAGGCGTTCACCATGACGAAGTCGCCGAGCGTCATGCGGCCGTGCACCACCTCGTAGCCGGCCAGCAGCATCATGGCGGTGACGCCGAAGGCGATGATCAGCGCCTGGCCGCTGTTGAGGGTGGAGAGGGAATACTGCGTCTTTAGGGCTTCGCTCTCCCAGGAGGCCATCTCAGTGTCGTAGCGCTGCGCTTCGAAGTCTTCGTTGGTGAAATACTTCACGGTCTCGTAGTTGAGAAGGCTGTCGATGGCGCGAGTGTTGGCCTTGGAATCCAGCTCGTTCATGCGCCGCACGTGGTGCATGCGCCATTCGGTCACCAGGATGGAGAACACGATGTAGACCGTCACCGAAGTGATGATGATGAGCGCGAACCAGGCGGAGAAGTTCCACAGGAATATGCCCAGCACCAGCGCGATCTCCAGCAGCGTCGGCAGGATGTTGAACAGCATGAAGCTCAACACGAAGCTGATGCCGCGGGTGCCGCGTTCGATGTCGCGTGACAGGCCGCCGGTCTGGCGCTCCAGATGGAAGGCCAGGTCCAGGTCGTGCAGATGGCGGAACACGCGCAAGGCGATGCGGCGCACCGCCCTGAGCGCCGCCCGCTCGAATACCACGTCCCGCAGTTCGCCGAACAGCGTGCCGGCGAAGCGCAGGGCACCGTAGCCGACAAGCAGCGCCAGCGGCAGGACCAGCAGGACGCCATGCCCCGGGTTCAGGCCATCCACGATGTGTTTCAGGACCACCGGCAGGGTGACGGTGGCAAGCTTGGCGGCGACCAGGAAGACGAGCGCCAGCATGGTCCTGCCGCGGAATTCCCACAGGAACGGCAGCAGACTGCGCAGTGTGCGGGTGCGATCCGGGACTGGGGGCATGTTTTACCTGACGCGGAGCGTTAGTTCTGGAGGCAAGGCTATAATGACACGACTCGGCGGGTGCCGCCCGCAGGAGCAGTACTTGAGTCCGGGTTTCCCAGCCCATACATGGGGCGGTGGGTACGATTTTCTACGCGGTGGGTGACCATGCCTATCTATGAATATGAGTGCGATGCCTGCGGCCATCATCTGGAAAGCCTGCAGAAGGTCAACGACAAGCCGCTCAGGCTTTGCCCCGAGTGCGGCAAACCCGCGCTGCGCAAGCTCATGTCCGCCGCCGGTTTCCGGCTGAAGGGCGGCGGCTGGTACGAGACCGACTTCAAGTCCGACAAGAAACGCAACCTGGTGGACAGCGGCGGCGAGAAACCCGCCCAGGAGACCAAGGAGAAGAAGCCCGCGGAAAAAAAGGTCACGGAACCCGCCGGCAAGAGCGAGAAGAAGACCGAAACCAGGCAAGCGGCCAAAGCCGTATCAAAATAAGCCGTCCTGCATGGCCGACACCACTGCCAAACGTCCGCGGAAAGGCCTGATACGGCGCTATCTGCTCACGGGATTACTCGCCTGGGTGCCGGCGGGAGTCACGCTGTTCGTGGTGCAGTTGTTCGCCGGCTATCTGGGCGGCCTGGTGAGGCTGTTCCCCGCTGCCTGGCAACCCAAGGCGCTCATCGGCATAGACATCCCCGGGCTCAGTGCGCTCCTCGGCATCATCCTCATCCTGCTCGTGCTGTTCATCACCGGGTTCATCGCCAGCAATTTCCTCGGCAGGTATCTGCTCGGCCTCGGCGATGAATTGCTGGAACATATCCCGCTGGTGCGCTCCGTCTATTCGACCGCCAAGCAGATCTCCGAGACCATGTTCTCCAACAAGGGTAAATCCTTCCGCAAGGTGGTGTTGATCCGCTACCCGCAGAAGGACACCTGGAGCCTGGCCTTCCAGACCAGCGACACCCTGGGCGAGCTGAACGCCAAGGTCCCCGGCGACATGATCAGCGTGTACGTGCCCACCACGCCCAATCCGACCTCCGGCTTCCTGCTGATGGTGCCGCCGCAGGACGTCATCGATCTGGAGATGAGCGTGGACGAGGCCCTCAAGATGATCATCTCCCTGGGCGTCATCGTGCCGCCCTATCCGCGTCCCGCCCGCGGACAGGCCGTGCCCGCCCTTGCGCCGGAGAAGCGCGAACCGTAACATTCCGCGCCTTAAAATAGGTCTTTTGCCCTCTGGCCTGGCATGTACACTCCGGTTCCCCGGTCATCCGCGCCCAGCCAGAGTCCAAAATCCCTCGTTTCAAGGTCCATCCCGAGCGGTCCACACTGGCCGGTTTTAAACAAAACAGAATCTTCAGGAATTCTTCATGCGCACCCATTACTGCGGGCAGGTCAACGAATCGCTGCTCGACCTGGAAATCCGCCTTGCCGGCTGGGTCCATCGGCGCCGCGACCACGGCGGCGTGATCTTCGTGGATCTGCGCGACCGGGAAGGACTGGTGCAGGTGGTGTTCGATCCTGAACGTGCGGAGCTGTTCGGCGACGCCGAGCGCCTGCGCAACGAATTCGTGGTGAGCGTGAATGGCAAGGTCCGCCATCGTCCAAAGGGCACGGACAACCCAAACCTGCCCAGCGGCAAGGTGGAAGTGCTGGCGCAGGCGATGGAGATACTTAATCGCGCCGAGACGCCACCATTCATGCTCGACGAAGATGATGTGAATGAGGAGCGCCGTCTCCAGTATCGCTATATCGATCTGCGCCGGCCGGTGATGCAGCAGCGCCTGCGGCTGCGCCACCGGATAATCAGCGCGCTGCGCCGTTATATGGATCTGCAGGGTTTCATTGATGTGGAGACCCCGATCCTCACGAAACCCACACCGGAAGGCGCGCGCGATTACCTGGTGCCGAGCCGCACACACCCCGGCAAGTTTTTCGCGCTGCCGCAGTCACCGCAGCTGTTCAAGCAGTTGCTCATGATGTCGGGCTTCGACCGCTACTATCAGATCGCGCGCTGTTTTCGCGACGAAGACCTGCGCGCCGACCGCCAGCCGGAATTCACTCAGCTCGATATCGAGACCTCGTTCCTGAACGAAAGCCAGGTCATGGACATCACCGAGGGCATGATCCGGCACACGTTCAAGGAAGTGCTGGACGTCGAACTGACCAATCCGTTTCCGCGCATGCCGTACGATGAAGCCATGCGCCGTTACGGCTCAGACAAGCCGGATCTGCGCATCCCGCTGGAACTGGTGGACGTGGCCGACCTGGTGAAGGATTGCGAGTTCAAGGTGTTCGCCGGTCCGGCCAATGCCAAGGACGGCCGGGTCGCCGCCCTGCGTCTGCCCAAGGGCGGCGAGATGCCGCGCAGCGAGATCGACGACTGCACCACGTATGTCGCGCGCTACGGTGCCAAGGGGCTCGCTTACATAAAGGTGAACGACATCGCCAAGGGCCGCGAGGGCCTGCAGTCACCCATCATCAAATTCCTGTCAGATGCGGCCCTGCAGGGCATCCTCAAGCGCTGCGGCGCCGCCAACAACGACGTAATCTTCTTCGGCGCCGACAAGGTTCGCATCGTCAACGACGCCATGGGCGCGCTGCGCCTGAAGCTCGGCCAGGACCGCGGTCTGGTGCAAGGCGAGTGGGCGCCGCTGTGGGTGGTGGAGTTCCCTATGTTCGAGTGGGACGAGAAGGACAAGCGCTGGATCTTCCTGCATCATCCGTTCACTTCGCCCAAAGTGGATGATGTCACCGCGATGGAGAGGGACCCGGGCGGCATCCGCTCGCGCGCCTACGACCTGGTATTGAACGGCACCGAGCTGGGTGGCGGTTCCATCCGTATCCACAACCAGGACATGCAGTCCGCGGTGTTCCGCATGCTCGGCATCAGCGATGAGCAGGCGCGCAGGAAATTCGG
>JAGWNO010000156.1 GCA_028871235.1 Gammaproteobacteria bacterium | reverse complement strand
TGCCGCGGGATGTGGAACTCAAGACCCGGCTCACCCGCCACATCAGCCTTAACATCCCATTGATCTCCGCCGCCATGGACTCGGTCACCGAGGCGCGACTCGCCATCAGTATGGCCCAGGAAGGCGGCATCGGCATCATCCACAAGAACATGACGCCGCAGGAGCAGGCGCGCCAGGTGCGCGCCGTCAAGAAATTCGAGAGCGGCGTCATCAAGGATCCCATCACCGTGAGCCCCGACATGAGCGTCGGCGATGTGCTCAAGCTCACCCGCGCCCACAACATCTCCGGCGTGCCGGTGGTGGAGGGTGAACGCCTGGTGGGCATCGTCACCAGCCGCGACTTGCGCTTCGAGACGCGCTACAACGAGATCATAGGCAAGATCATGACCGGCAAGGAACAGCTGGTGACCGTCAAGGAAGGCGCCGACAAGGAGGAGATCCTCGCCAAGCTGCACCAGAACCGCATCGAGAAGGTGCTGGTGGTCAACGACAAATACCAGTTGCGCGGCATGATCACGGTCAAGGACATCCAGAAGGCCCGCGATTACCCCAGTGCCAGCAAGGACGAGCATGGACGCCTGCGGGTGGGTGCGGCGGTGGGCACCGGTGGCGACACCGACGAGCGCATCACCGCACTGGTGGAAGCTGGTGTGGACGTGGTGGTGGTGGACACCTCCCACGGCCACAGCGTGGGCGTGCTGAATCGCGTGCGCCAGATCAAGAAACACTACAAGGATCTGCCGGTCATCGGTGGCAACATCGTGACCACCGAGGCCGCCAAAGCTTTGGTGGAAGCCGGCGCCGACGGCGTCAAGGTCGGCATCGGCCCGGGCTCCATCTGCACCACGCGCATCGTCGCTGGCGTGGGCGTGCCGCAGATCACGGCAATTGCGGATGTGGCCGCGGCGCTCACCAAGTCCGGCGTGCCGTTGATCGCCGATGGCGGCATCCGCTATTCGGGCGACGTGGCCAAGGCCATCGCCGCCGGCGCCTACACGGTGATGCTCGGTGGACTGTTCGCCGGTACCGAAGAAGCGCCCGGCGAAGTGGAGTTGTATCAGGGACGTTCGTATAAATCCTATCGCGGCATGGGGTCATTAGGCGCGATGGCGCAGAAACAGGGATCCGCCGACCGTTACTTCCAGGATCCGACCGAAGAGATCGAGAAGCTGGTGCCCGAGGGCATCGAGGGGCGCGTGCCCTACAAGGGCAGCCTGGTGGCCATCATCCACCAGCTCATGGGCGGTCTGCGTTCCAGCATGGGTTACACCGGCTGCCGCAGCATCGACGAGATGCGCACCAAGCCCCAGTTCGTGCGCATCACCGGTGCCGGCATGCGCGAGAGCCATGTGCATGATGTGAGCATCACCAAGGAAGCGCCGAATTACCGTACCGATTGATTCGATCATCCCATATGAGGAGTGAAGGGTGAGCCAGAAGCCAGAATCCAGCACTCCCGTCGACATGGCCGTTACCATCATGTGTGCCACTGAAAAAAATCTAAGCGAACCCCTGCATGAAATCCGCGCATAGTCCGGAGAACCTGAATACAATCAACGCATCCCAGCCAGGCGATATCCACGCCCAGCGCATCCTGATCATCGATTTCGGCTCCCAGTGGACCCAGCTGATCGCACGCCGGGTGCGCGAGATCGGCGTGTACTGCGAGATCCGCTCGCCGGATATGAGTGCCCGGGCATTGCATGAGTTCGCTCCGCGCGGTGTGATCCTCTCCGGTGGGCCGGAATCGGTGGTCGGTGAAGCCACGCCCAGGACGCCGTCCGCCGTCTTCGAGCTGGGCGTGCCGGTGCTCGGCATCTGCTATGGCATGCAGGACATGGCCGCGCAACTCGGCGGCACGGTGGCAGCCAGCGCGCACCGGGAGTTCGGCGTCGAGCAGATGACGGTGACCGCGGCTTCTGCGCTGCTGGATGGCATCGCCGACAGCACCGATGCACGCGGCCGGCCGCGGCTCGAAGTCATGATGAACCACGGGGATTCGGTGACCGCACTGCCCAAGGGCTTCACCGCCATCGGCGCCTCGCAAGCCATCGCCTGCGCCGCCATGGCCGATGAGCAGCAGCGCTACTACGGCGTGCAGTTCCATCCGGAAGTCACCCAGACACTGCAGGGCGGTCCGATCCTGGCGCGGTTCGTGCTCACGATCTGTGGGTGCGCGACCCTGTGGAATCCTGTACGCATCATCGAGGACGCCATCGCGCGAGTGCGTGCGCAGGTGGGCACGGCCAAGGTGCTCTTGGGACTCTCCGGCGGCGTGGACTCATCGGTAGTGGCGGCCTTGTTGCATCGTGCCATCGGCGACCAGTTGACCTGCGTATTCGTGGACACCGGATTACTACGCCTCGACGAAGGCGACCAGGTCATGGACACGTTCGCGCGCCACATGGGCGTGCGCGTGTTGCGCGTGGATGCACAACAGCGGTTCTTCAAGGCACTCGCCGGCATCACCGACCCGGAACAGAAACGCAAGACCATCGGCAAGTTGTTCATCGAAGTGTTCGAGGAGCAGGGCGCCAAACTCAAAGACGTCGAGTGGCTGGCCCAGGGCACCATCTATCCGGACGTGATCGAATCGGCGGCCGCCAGCGGCAAGGCGCAGGTCATCAAGTCCCATCACAACGTGGGCGGCCTGCCGGCGGCCATGAAACTCAAGCTGGTCGAGCCCTTGCGGGAACTGTTCAAGGACGAAGTGCGCAAGGTCGGCCTGCAGCTGGGGCTGCCGGACGCGATGGTGCAGCGCCATCCGTTTCCCGGGCCGGGCCTGGGGGTGCGCATCCTGGGGGAGGTCAAGAAGGCGTACGCGGACCTGCTCAGGCAGGCCGACTCTATATATATAGAGGAACTGCGCCGTGCCGGCCTGTATGGCGAGGTCAGCCAGGCCTTCGCCGTGTTCCTGCCGGTGCGTTCCGTGGGCGTCATGGGTGACGGCCGCCGCTATGACTATGTGGTGGCCCTGCGCGCGGTCGAGACCGTGGATTTCATGTCGGCGCGCTGGGCGCGCCTGCCCTATGAGTTCCTTGACCGGGTCTCGCGGCGCATCGTCAACGAAGTGCCGGGCATCTCGCGGGTGGTATACGATGTCACTGGCAAGCCCCCGGCGACCATCGAGTGGGAATAACCCACGATGAGTAAACGCATGTCAGCTTAAGGGCCTTGTGATAGATCAACTGGTCCATCCGGCATCCTCTATATATGAGTCAGATTGACACCTCATCCCACAGCCATGATCCAGCGGCCGGATCCGACGAGCGCTGGATGCATGAAGCCTTGCTGTTCGCCCGTCGGGCCGAAGCCGCGGGCGAGGTGCCCGTGGGTGCAGTGGTGATCAAGGATGGCGTCATCATCGGCCGGGGCTTCAACCAGCCAATCTCTGCTCACGACCCCGCCGCGCATGCCGAAATCATCGCCATGCGCGAGGCTGCGCGTACATTAAAAAATTACCGGCTGACGGATGCCGTTCTCTATGTGACGCTCGAGCCCTGCGCCATGTGTGCCGGGGCCATGGTACATGCCCGCATCCGGCGCCTGGTGTTCGGCGCACTGGATCCGCGCGCCGGCGCCGCGGGTAGCCTGTTCAACATCGTCCAGACACCGGCCCTCAACCACCGTGTGGATATCACCGCCGGTGTGCTTGCGGAGCAGTGCAGTGGGCTTCTCAAGGGTTTCTTTTTCCAGCGGCGCTAGACCGGCATCGGCAGCCTGTAAACCTGGGCTAAAATGACCGGCAGATTCACACGGCACTGTACTGCTACGCAGCCAGCGAATACACTCTGGCCACGCAATCCTGATTTTCCTGGAGTCAACTCGCCAAACGTAACGATCAGATCCGATAACAACTTGTCGGGGTGAGAACAAAAAAATGCAAAAAACCCATACGTCGCAGAATTCGCGACCGGGGATCGTGGTGCCGGTTTTCGGTGAGCATGTGCGCACTAGTATTCGCCATAGTCGCCAATCTGGGGCAGCTTCTAGGTCATCTACGAATTCCTAGGCGATGACGTCGGGGGGCGGGAGATTGTCAGATTCGGAGAGACTTTCGTCGCAGAGCCAGAAGATATCGAGACTGGCTTTGTTGCTGGCCATGAGTTCGTCCTATGTGCAGTCGCGCAACTTCCAATCCGCAGCCGTACAGGTGGTTTGACTGGATTACTACTTTGTCCTGTAAAGGCA
>JAGWNO010000155.1 GCA_028871235.1 Gammaproteobacteria bacterium | reverse complement strand
GGACCGGACAACACCGGCCGCGCGTTGCGGCGCGTATTCCGGCCGGGATTCCTCAAGAAAGTGTTCCGCACCAACGTGGCCGGGAATTATGGCCTGAAGACGCTCATGTACGGCACGCTGATTCCGGGACCTGACATCGGCCGTAAGGGCGCCGCTGTCATGCGTGCGGTGCACGACGCGGGTTTTGAGGTGGGCATCCATACCTGGGACCACATCCGTTGGCAGGGTTTCGTGGCGCGGCGTGATGCCGACTGGACGGCGCGCGAATTCGGCAAAGCCGTGGCGCGTTTTGGCGAGGTCTTCGGCAAGGCGCCCAAGACCTTCGGCGCCGCAGGCTGGCAGATCAATGAGCACGTGCTGGCGCTGCAGGAACAGTTCGGTTTCGATTACGCCAGCGATACCCGCGGCAGCCATCCGTTCCTGCCGGCCATGGGCGGACGGGTGTTCCAGGTGCCACAACTGCCCAGCACGCTGCCTACGCTGGATGAGCTCGTCGGTGTGAACGGTGTCACCACGGTAAATGTAGCGGGCCATCTGCTGAAACTCACCGAACGGGCGCCGACCCAAGGCCATGTTTATACCTTGCATGCGGAACTGGAGGGCATGGCGCTGATGCCGGTATTCGAACAGTTGCTGGCCGGCTGGCAGGCGCAGGGTTATGAACTGGTGGCGACGCGCGCTATGGCGGCGAAACTGGACCGCAAGGCGCTGCCGGTACACGAAGTGGTGATGGGCGAGATCCACGGGCGTTCAGGCACGCTGGCTTTGCAAGGCAAAGTCGTACCGGTCTCTGCGGTATAATCCGCGGCCCGAACTCTTGTATGCACCCTGTGGGAGCGGCGGTCTCCGCCGCGATTCGAAAAATCCATCGCGGCCGGGACGGCCGCTCCCACAGTCAAAGCAATTTCATGACCCAGCTTTTCATCAATGGGCTCATTTTGAGCATGATCTCCCGGTAACAAAATCCAGAAGGAATGATTCATGGCTTACAAGCATGTCAAGCTGCCGTCCGGCGGCGCCAAGATCACCATAAAGAACGGCAAGCTCAGCGTGCCGGACAACGTTATCCTCGGTTACGTGGAAGGCGACGGCATCGGCGTGGACATCACGCCGGCTTCACTGAAGATCTGGGATGCGGCGGTTGCCAAGGCCTACCAGGGCAGGCGCAAGATCCACTGGTGCGAGATTTATCTTGGCGAGAAGGCCCAGAAGCTCTATGACGGCAATTATTTTCCGGATGAGACGCTGCAAGCCATCAAGGATCTGGTGGTCTCCGTCAAGGGTCCTCTGACCACGCCGATAGGCGGCGGTTTCCGTTCCCTGAACGTGACCCTGCGCCAGGACCTGGACCTGTACGCCTGCGTGCGGCCGGTGAAGCATTATCCCGGCGTGCCCTCACCGTTGAAGAAACCTGAAGACGTGGACGTGGTGATCTTCCGCGAGAACACCGAGGACGTGTACGCCGGCATCGAATACCAGGCGGGCAGCGACAAGAACAAGAAGCTCGCCAAGTTCCTGCGGGAGGAACTGGGCGCCAAATTCTTCGAGGACGCGGGACTGGGAGTGAAACCCATCTCGGCCTTCGGGTCCAAGCGCCTGGTACGCAAGGCGATCCAGCATGCCATCGAGTACGACCGCGGCTCCGTGACCCTGGTACACAAGGGCAACATCATGAAGTACACCGAGGGTGCCTTCCGCCAGTGGGGCTACGACGTGGCCAAGGAGGAATTCGGTGCTACGCCGTTGGACGGCGGTCCGTGGATGCAGTTCAAGCATCCCAAGACCGGCAAGCCCATCGTCATCAAAGACATGATCGCCGACATCATGTTCCAGCAGATGCTGCTGCGGCCGAGCGAATATAGCGTGCTCGCCACGCCCAACCTGAACGGCGATTACCTGTCGGACGCAGTGGCGGCGGAGGTGGGCGGCGTGGGCATCGCACCAGGCGCCAACATCGGCGATTATCTGGCGGTGTTCGAGGCCACCCACGGCACCGCGCCCAAGCACGCCGGCCTGGACAAGGCCAACCCAGGCTCGCTGTTGTTCTCGGGGGTGATGATGCTGGAGTACATCGGCTGGCAGGAGGCGGCGGACCTGATCCAGAAGGCTTATGCCAGAACCGTGGCCAGCGGCATCGTGACCTATGATTTCGCGCGGCAGATGGCGAATGCGCATGAGGTGAAGACCAGCGCTTTTGCCGATGCGGTGGTCAAAAACCTGTAATACCGGGTTTTATCCCTGTCAAAATCAAATGAAACGGCGGCCCGCAAGCCGCCGTTTTTTTGCCTTGGCACCCTACAGGAATACTTCCAACGGCCATGCCGGCAAGGGCATTTCCCCGGGCGATTCAGTAAAATAGGAAGTCCTATGCCGCGCCCGGCCCCGTGCGGCCGGTGGTTTTTCCCGCTCCGGAGTGTTCATGTACCAACCCGCTGATCCCGCAGCCGTTTCGCCTGCCGCCTTCATTTTTACCGGTCCACCACCGCGGCTGGATCCGCTGCGCAGCGCCATCAATGCGCTGTATGTCGCCGACGAGACCCGCTGCGTGGAGGCGCTGCTGACACAGGTGAAACTGGACACCGCGGCCCGACAACGCATCCATGAGCGTGCAGCCGGGTTGGTGCGGGCGGTGCGTATCAATCGCGGCGACAAGGGCGGTATCGAAGCCTTCCTGCACCAGTATGACCTGTCCTCGCAGGAAGGCATGGTGCTCATGTGCCTGGCGGAGGCGTTACTGCGTATCCCGGACGCGGAAACCACCGACAAGCTGATCCGCGACAAGATCGTCAACGGCGACTGGGCGGAACATCTGGGCGCCAGCTCCTCGCTGTTCGTGAACGCCTCCACCTGGGGACTGATGCTCACCGGCAAGATCATCCAGTTGGACCAAGGCGTCGAGAAAAATCTCTCCAATTACATGGCCAGACTGGTGGCGCGCCTCGGTGAGCCGGTGATCCGCACCGCTTTCCGCCAGGCCATGCGCATCATGGGGCATCAATTCGTCATGGGCCGCAGCATCGCCGAGGCCCTGAAGCGCGCCCGTGACAATGAACAGCGCGCCTACCGGCATTCCTACGATATGCTTGGAGAAGCGGCGCTGACCGCCAAGGATGCGCAGCGCTATTTTGAAGCCTATACGCACGCCATCGATGCCATCGGCAATACGGTGGAGCGCGGCACCAGCGTATTTGCCGCTCCCAGCATCTCCGTCAAACTTTCCGCGCTGCATCCGCGTTGCGAATTTGCCCAGCAGCAACGTGTCATGCATGAGTTGGTGCCGCGACTGCGGGCGTTGGCCGAGAGTGCCAGGAAATACGGGATGGGCCTGACGGTGGACGCGGAAGAAGCGGAGCGGCTGGATATCACCCTCGATGTCATCGAAGCGGTGTACCGTTCGCCGTCGCTGGACGGCTGGGAAGGCTTCGGTCTGGCGGTGCAGGCCTACCAGAAACGCGCCATCCGCGTGATCGACTGGCTTATCGCACTGGCGGCAAGCGGCAAACGGCGTATACCGGTACGCCTGGTGAAGGGCGCCTACTGGGACAGTGAGATCAAACGCAGCCAGGAACGCGGCCTCGAAAGCTATCCGGTGTTCACCCGCAAACCCAGCACGGATGTCTCCTACCTGGCCTGCGCGCGCAAGCTGCTGGTGGCGCGCGACGTGCTGTACCCCATGTTCGCCACCCACAATGCCCATACCCTGATGAGCATCCTGGAGATGAGCGCCGGCGACCACGGTTTCGAGTTCCAGCGCCTGCACGGGATGGGCGAGGAGCTGTATAGCGAGGTAGTGGGGAAGGACAAGCTCGCTCTCAACTGCCGCGTGTACGCGCCGGTGGGCAGCCACGAGGACCTGCTGCCCTATCTGGTGCGGCGCTTGCTGGAGAACGGCGCCAATACCTCATTCGTGAACCGCATCATCGACGACAACGTGCCGGTGGAAGCCATCGTCGCCGATCCGCTGGCGGAAGTGGACGCGCTCACGTTAAAGCCCCATCCGCGCATCCCGCTGCCCAAGGATATCTACGGCGAAGACCGGCATAATTCTAGTGGCATGAACCTGTTCGATGCAGCCGCGCTGGCGAAGCTGGCGGCGGAAATGCAGACTGCCATGCAGCGTGAATGGCGCGCGGCCCCGGTGGTGGGCGGCAAAGTGCTGAGCGGCAAGGCCAAGCCTTCCCTCAACCCGGCGGACAACCGTCAGACCGTCGGCATGATCTACGAGGCGGACGCTGAGGCCATCAGGCGTGCCGTGGATATCGCGGTACCGGCACAGCCGTCATGGGATGCCACTCCAGCGGTGAAGCGTGCGGAAA
>JAGWNO010000154.1 GCA_028871235.1 Gammaproteobacteria bacterium | reverse complement strand
ATCGCGCTCACCACCGGCGAGCCGGCGGGCATCGGCCCGGATATCTGCATCCGCCTGGCGCAGACCGCCCATGAGGCGGATATCATCGCCCTCGCTGACACGGACCTGCTTGCCGCGCGTGCCCGTCAGCTGCGCCTGCCGTTGCGCCTTGCAACCTACGCCCATGGCGGCCCGCGATCGCAGCAGGCTGGTCAGTTGCGGGTGTTGCCCGTCAAGCTAAGCAGCATGGTCACGGCCGGCAGCCCGGATCCGGCCAACGCCGGTTACGTACTGGAGCTTCTGGAGCGCGCCTCCGCCGGCTGTCTCAGCGGTGAATTCGATGCCATGGTAACGGCCCCCGTGCACAAGGGCGTCATCAACGACGCGGGTATCCTGTTCACCGGCCATACCGAATACCTGGCCGCACGTTGCAAATCCCCGCCGCCGGTCATGCTGCTGGTCGCCGGTGATCTGCGGGTGGCGCTCGCCACCACCCATGTGCCGCTGGCTGCCGTATCCCAGGCCATCACCGCAGGGCATCTCACCCACGTCTTGCAGGTGCTGCACACTTCCCTGCGCGAGCGCTTCGGCATCGCCGCACCACGCATTCTGGTGCTGGGCCTCAATCCCCACGCCGGTGAAGGCGGTCATCTGGGCCGCGAGGAACTGGAAGTCATCACCCCGGCTCTTGACCGGCTGCGCCTGCAGGGCATGCGGCTAATGGGCCCGGTATCCGCTGACAGCGCCTTCCATCCCGCGCGCCTCAAGCTGGTGGACGCGGTACTCGCCATGTACCACGATCAGGGACTGCCGGTACTCAAGTACGCGGGCTTCGGTCACGCGGTAAATGTCACCCTGGGTCTGCCCATCATCCGCACCTCGGTGGACCACGGTACCGCCCTGGAGCTTGCCGGCAGCGGTCACGCCGAACACACCAGCCTCGAAGCAGCGCTCGCTCTGGCCATCGAATTGAGCCGGCGGCCGTGACGGAGCGCGGCTCATTCCGGCACCACCGGCCGAGGAAGCGTTTTGGGCAGCACTTCCTGCATGATCAGAACGTCATCAAGAAGATCCTGCTGGCCATCTCCCCCAAGCCGGAGGATTGCATCGTCGAGATCGGTCCGGGTCTCGGCGCCATCACCCTGCCGTTACTGAAGTGCTGCGGTACGCTGATTGCAATAGAGCTTGACCGCGACGTGATCCCCCGGCTCCAGGCCAGCGCCGCACAACAAGGTGCCTTGCATGTGATACAGGGCGATGCGCTCAAGACCGATTTCCGCGCGCTGCCGCCTTCCGGCAAGCGCGCGCGGCTGGTGGGCAACCTGCCCTACAACATCTCCACACCCTTGCTGTTCCACCTGCTGGAACAGGCTGACGCCATCCGCGACATGCACTTCATGCTGCAGAAGGAAGTGGTGCAGCGCATGGCGGCCAGGCCCGGCGGCAGAGACTACGGCCGGCTCACGGTGATGCTGGCGGCGCGCTGCCGCGTAGAACCACTGTTCCACATCGGCGCCGGGGCATTCTCGCCGCCGCCGCGGGTGGAATCGGCCTTCGTGCGTCTCACGCCCCATGCCACCGCACCCTTCCCCCTCAGCGACCCGCTGCGTTTCGCACAGCTCGTGTCCCGGGCCTTCAGCCACCGGCGCAAAACCGTGAAGAATGCGCTTCAGGGTCTGGTGGATGAAACCGCCATCCGCACTGCCGGCCTGGATCCCGCTGCCCGCCCCGAAACACTGAGCGCTGCCGACTACGCCCGCCTGGCGGGTTGATGCATAACCCGCAACAGCGGTTGCCCCTCCATCCCTCAGCAGAGGCAAGGGGTGCTTGCAATGAGAACGGCGACCGCTTAAAACGTCGATACAGATAACCCGGATAACCCAGCATGAGCGGCTACAGTCACATCCTCATGGCGGTGGATCTTACCGACGACAGCGCCGCCGTGGTACATCGCGGCCTGGAGCTGGCCGGCCGCTTCGGCGCCAAGGTAAGCCTGCTGCATGTAGTGGAGTTCATCCCCGTGGATCCGGCCGGCGAGGCCCTGTTGCCGCCACCGGTGGACCTGGAAGGCGAACTGGTACAGGGTGCCCGCCAGCGGCTCGACACCCTGTGCACCAGTCTCGGCCTGGCGGACGCCAACCGGCGGGTGGAGGTGGGCAATATCAAGACGGAAATCCTGCGTGCCGCCGCCGAGATGCGGGCCGATCTGATCGTGCTGGGCAGTCGCGAACGTCACGGCCTCGCCCTGTTGCTGGGCTCCACCGAAAAATCCATTCTGCATAAGGCCCCCTGCGACGTCCTGGCCGTACGGCTCAGCTAGAAGCACAACAGACCCGGCAGCATGCCGGCAGCGCGCGTTCCGGCGGGACTGGCGCTCATCCCCTCACCATTTTGCCTTCCGTCCCGGACCGGGCGCGCATTCGGATAACAGGCGCCGCTCTCAACCTGGTGACCTGCCGATACGGGGTAGCCGCGGGCCGGGGCCGGGTTTTTTCGTTAAAATAGCGCTATCGCTGCCGGCCGCAGCGCGCCTGCGCTATTCCTGACCCATGAACGACACGCCAGTGAACAACATCCGCGTGGACGTGGAAACGGCTTATGTAGCCGCCCAGTCCGACCCCACCCAGAACCACTTCGTGTTCTCCTATACCATCACCATCCGCAATCAGGGGGTGCTGCCGGCGAAGCTGCTGACCCGCCACTGGATCATCACCGATGCCAACGGCAAGGTGCAGGAAGTGCGCGGCGAGGGCGTGGTGGGCGAACAGCCGCACCTGCAACCCGGCGAAGGCTTCCGCTATTCCAGCGGCGCCATCCTGGAAACGCCGGTGGGCGCCATGCAGGGTGCCTACCAGCTGGTGAACGACCAGGGTGAGCATTTCGATGCGCCCATCGCACCCTTCCGTCTCGCCGTACCGGGCCTGTTGCACTAGACCATCGGCGATGGACTGCGTGGAGAACCCGCGGCGCAGAAAATTCAGTACTTGCAACATGCATGGAGCCGGCATTCCAGCGCCGCCGGGAAGCACAAGAAAGATTATCCGGAGTAGCCATGGCTATCTTTGCTATCGGTGATGTGCAGGGCTGCTACGACCAGCTGCGGCGGCTGCTGGAGCGGCTCAGCTTCAATCCCGACGAAGACCGGTTGTGGTTCACCGGCGACCTGGTGAACCGCGGACCCCAGTCGCTCGAGACCTTGCGTTATATCAGCGCCCTGGGTGAACGCGCCGTATGCGTGCTGGGCAACCACGACCTGCACCTGCTGGCGCTGGCAGCCGGTGCGGACAGGCACAAGCCCACCGATACGCTGGATGCCATCCTCACCGCCCCGGATCGCGATGATTTGCTGCACTGGCTGCGGCTACGTCCGTTGCTGCATCACGACGTAACCCTGGGTTACACGCTCATCCATGCGGGACTTCCGCCTCAGTGGGATCTGGGCGCCGCCAGCGCCTGCGCACGTGAACTGGAAAGTGTGCTGCGCGGCCCGGAGCACACGGAATTCTTCGCCGGAATGTACGGCAACCGGCCGGATCGCTGGTCGCCGGAACTCTCGGGCATGGAGCGGCTGCGCTTCATCATCAACTGCTACACGCGCCTGCGGTACTGCAATGCCGACGGTGCGCTGGATCTCGCCAGCAAGGGTCCGCCGGGCACCCAGCCGGCAGGATACATGCCGTGGTTTGAAGTGCCCGGTCGCGCCAGCGCCGATCTGCATATCCTGTTCGGTCACTGGTCGACGCTTGACGGGGCGCAGGCCCGGAACGTCTATCCGCTGGATACGGGATGCGTGTGGGGCGGGCGGCTCTCGGCGCTGCGACTCGATGGCGACGACAGCGGCGGCTGGTATTGCGTGGACTGCCCCGGCGCGCAGCGCCACGGAAACGCCTGAGCCTGCAATCAGGCCGGCACCCTAACTGATATAGTTGTGAACAGCATGTCGAACGCGAGCATGAATCTCGATCTTCCCGGCAAACGCGCGCTGGTGTGCGGCGCGAGCCGGGGCGCCGGCGGCGGCCAGGCACACCTCACCAGCGGCCGCGTCCAGAGCCTGTGATATGCGGAAACTCGCCAACTATATAGACGGCAGGCTCGTGCCTGCCGCCGCGGACGGCTGGCTGGACGACTATGAACCCGCCACTGGCCGGTGTTACGCGCGCCTCCCCGGTTCCCACAAGGCTGACATCGATGCCGCCGTGGCCGCCGCCCAGCGCGCCTTCCCCGCCTGGTCCGCCATCCCCGCCGTGCAGCGCGCTGAATGGCTGCATCGTCTGGCCACGCTGCTGGAACGGGATCTGGAAAAACTCGCACGCGCCGAAAGCGTGGACAGCGGCAAACCGCTCAGCCTCGCCCGCAGCGTGGATATCCCGCGCGCTATCGCCAACCT
>JAGWNO010000153.1 GCA_028871235.1 Gammaproteobacteria bacterium | reverse complement strand
AATCCATCGCCGTCGCCAGCGAGGTACTGGAATGTTTCGGCGGTGCCGGGTACATCGAGGATACGGGTCTGCCGGCATTGCTGCGCGACAGCCAGGTGCTGTCCATCTGGGAAGGTACCACCAATGTGCTGAGCCTCGATGTGCTGCGCGTGCTTGAGAACCCGGTGGTTTTGAAAATATTTTCTGCCGCTGTCGAAAGCCGGATGGGGAAACTACATCATCCGGAGCTTGCCGGGTCACGCGAAAAAATCCTGAAAGCCGCCAGAGAAATACAGGAGTGGTACTCAGTTGCGGCAAATGCCGGCCATGATGCGCTTGAAGCCGGCGCCCGCCGGTTTGCTTGCAAGGTGGCGCGTACTTACGCCGCTGTACTGCTGGCGGAAGCAGTGCAGGAGGGGAGTATCGACATCGATGTGCTGCAGCGCTGGGGCCGTGCACCGTCGGCGCTGCTGTAATGTACGCAATGGGTCCGCACTGCGTGCCGCCGGAATATATCTTTGAGGGTAATCCAGGCAGAATAAACCAAAACCACAAGGATCCGCATCATTAACGCGTCGCAACACAATAACAGTGTCTCTGCGGAAGATTTTTACCACCAGCATCATCCACCCTACTCGCTGCGCCGGGATTATCTCCTGTGGGTCCTGATGGTCGCACTGCTGGTCTTAAGCGTACTGGCGCCGCACAAGGTGTCCAGCTATCCCGGTCTGGTGAACTGGCCCACCATCGCCACGCTCCTCGGGCTGATGATTCTCACCAAGGGTGTGGAACTCAGCGGCTGGCTTTACCGGTTCGGCCGGCAGATCATCATGGGCATAGATAATCAGCGCATGCTGGCCTTGTTTCTGGTGGCAGCTTCCGCGCTGCTGGCGATGCTGCTTACCAACGATATCGCGCTGTTCATCGTGGTGCCGTTAACGTTGGGTCTCGGTCAGTTGGCGGAACTGCCGCTGCGGCGGTTGGTGATCTTTGAAGCGCTGGCGGTGAACGCCGGTTCCATGCTCACGCCCATCGGCAACCCCCAGAATATCTTCCTCTGGCAATTATCCGGCGTGAGGTTCGATGGTTTCATGCTGCACATGCTGCCGCCGTTCCTGATCGCCAGTGGCTGCCTGCTGCTGCTGACCCTGGCCGCTTTCCGGCCACTGCGCATGCAAGTGAACGGCAATCCTCGGTTGCCGCCGCTTCGCAGGCCATTGTTGACCGCCTCCGCGCTGCTGTATGTGCCATTCCTGGTGCTGGCGGATCTGCGTTACGCGTGGGCCGGATTGCTGCTGGTGACGGTGGTTTTTCTGCTGGCGTTTCCGCGCATCCTGCGTCAGATAGACTGGGCATTGATGGCAGTATTCGTGCTCATGTTCGTTGATCTGGGTCTACTGGCCCGATATCCGGTGCTGCCGCTGCTGGACCTTACCCATACCGGGACGTTGTATCTCACCGGCGTGGTTAGCTCGCAGATCATCAGCAACGTACCCACCGCCATCCTGTTGACGAAATACTCCAGTGACTGGAGCACCATTGCCTGGGCGGTGAACGTGGGCAGTTTCGGCGTCGTTATCGGCTCGCTGGCCAGCATCATCGCCCTGCGCATCGGTCGACAGCCGGGCAGCTTCGCTGCTTTCCATGCCTGGTCGGTGCCGTTCTTTTTGGTGGTGGGGACACTTACCTACATATATCTGCAGCACCGTTAGGCGCCGGCGAACTGGCATCGGCGAGCCGGGTCGGGCAAAATTGCCGGCCCTTGCAGACCAAGGTTGAGACCCGTGACTACCGTCATCCCTGCCTTCAATGCTGTGAACGGCGCGCGCCGCATCGTTACGCTGCCGGAACCCTTCGGCATGCGGCAGGGTGGCGTATTGCACGGCGTGCAGGTCGCCTGCGAAACCTGGGGCCGGCTTGGCGCGGACAGCAGCAATACGCTGTTGTTGTTCACCGGCCTATCACCTTCGGCGCACGCGGCGTCATCGCCCGCCGATCCGACACCCGGCTGGTGGGAGGAGATGGTGGGCCCGGGCAAGCCGATAGACACCGGCCGTTTCCACGTAATATGCGTGAATTCCCTGGGCAGCTGTTTCGGTTCCACCGGCCCGGCATCGGTGAACCCGGATACCGGCCGTGCCTATGGCCTCAAGTTTCCGACCCTCACGGTGGAGGACATCGCCGCGGCGGCGCGCCAGGCGTTGCAGGTGCTGGGCATCCCCCGCGTGCAGGCGGTGGTGGGAGCCTCGCTGGGCGGCATGAGTGCCTTGGCATATGCGTTGCTGTTTCCAGCTGAAGTGGAAGCCGCAGTATGCATCTCATCGGCTACCCACTCGGAACCGTTCTCCATCGCCATCCGTTCATTGCAGCGGGAGCTTATCCGCCGGGACCCTGAATGGCGGGGCGGTGAATATCCGCCCGGACAGGGCCCGCGCGAGGGCATGCGGCTGGCGCGCAAACTCGGAATGCTGTCCTACCGATCGGCACGCGAATGGGCGGAACGTTTTGGCCGCGAGCGTGCCAAGGAAGGTAACGAAGCGTTCGGCATCGAGTTCGAGGTGGAATCCTATCTCGAGTCCCGCGCCCGGTCTTTCATCGGCGGTTTCGACGCCAATTCCTATCTGTATCTGTCGCGGGCCATGGATCTCTTTGATGTGGCGGAGCACGGTGGCACTGTGGACAAGGCCCTGCGGCGGCTGCGGCTGAAACGGGCCCAGGTAGTGGGGGTGGAGACCGACATCCTGTTTCCGTTGCACCAGCAGCAGCATTTGGCCGACAGCCTCAAGCGCGCCGGTGTAGATACCCAGTTCGTGTCCCTGCCCTCAAAACAGGGGCATGATTCCTTCCTGGTGGATATGCAGCGGTTTCGTCCGGTGGTGGGCGACTTTCTCGCAGCGCTCTGACGCAAGCGGGCATGCCCGCCTCCCGGGCGTCACACTGTCCCGGATTTTATCCCCTGCCGGACACTTTCTGAGCTGCTGCGGGAGCTCTCACGGCCGGCCCGCTGATCAGGAATGCATGGGGATCCACCGGCGTACCGTTGAGACTGACAGTCCAATGCAGGTTCGGTCCCGTAGTGCGGCCGGTGGTCCCGATGGCACCGACGACCTGGCCTTGTTGCACCCGCTCGCCGCGTTTCACGGTGATCTTGCTCAAGTGGCAATACACGCTATACAGGCCCTGGCCCAGGTCCAGGGTGAGGGTCTTGCCGCAGAAGTAATAATCGCCCAGATCCGCCACCACGGCGTCCGCCGGCGCCCGCACCGCTGTGCCAGCCGGCGCACCGATGTCGATACCGCTGTGGGGGCTGCGCGGCTGGCCGTTGAGTACACGCCGCAGGCCGAAGCCGCTGGTCTCAGGGCCGGCGGCGGGCCACAGGAATCCGAGTTGAGGAGCAGGCTGTTGCACCCAGCTGTCGAGCACGCCCTGCAGGTGTGATTGTTCGCGCTTGATGCGTCGCAATTGTGCGGGCGTCGGATTCACCAGCTGCGGGTTCTTGATGATGAGTTGCTGTTCCGGATATACCTTGGGCGACACATTGAATCTGATCTGCCGTGCCGTTGAATCGGCATCCCTGAACAGCAGCATGTGTTGACCCGGTGGTGTTGCCAGCGGGATACCGGCGATGGCATACCAATGACCCGCATGCTCTACCACCATGATGCGTCGATCTTTACGGGTCACCACGGGCTGCGTGCCACCGGAGTCCGGCAGCTGGATCACCACCACGCCCCCAGGCACCGGCTCATCCTTCGGCAGTGATGCCGCTGCGGCGGCGAGCGGAAACATAAATGCCATGAGCAGCATGAGGCGCATCAGTTTTCATCCTTTTTCGTGATTTCTTCGACTCTGGCCAGCAGGCGGCCGTCCGCCAAACGTGCGTGGAGCGGTTGGCCGGGTTTTATCGTCTGTATGGAAATGAGCACTGTGCCGCTTATGGCGTCCGTAAGGATGGCGTAGCCGCGATCCAGGGTGGCCAGCGGACTCACGGTGTCGAGGGTGCGTACCGCAACAGCCAAACGGTTTTTCAGCGTCGTCAGCTGCTGGCGGGCGGCAAACGCAAGCCGTTGCCGCAAGCCCTGGGCGGCGGCTTTGAGCAGTGCCAGTCGTTGCACGGGGCTGTGCTGGCGCAGTCGCGCCTGCAACTCCTTGAGATGCGCGTTGCGCGCCTGCAAGGCTGTGCGCAGCACCTGTCGCAGCCGTGTTTCCATCTCATCCAGGCGCTGGGCGCGATCCCGCAACAGGCGCGCCGGGTGCAGCTGCTGCAGTCGTCCATCGCACCAGTTGAGGCGTTCCCGGAAATTTTCCTGCAGCTGCCGCAACGCCTGTGCCAGCCGCTGGTTAGCGGTATCCAGCATCCGCAACTGCTCGTTACGGTCAGGCGTCACCAGTTCCGCG
>JAGWNO010000152.1 GCA_028871235.1 Gammaproteobacteria bacterium | reverse complement strand
CAATGTCTGCTTGCCTCAAGCTGGCCTATCTCTTCAGTCACTGTGCGCCGCGCCGCGTCCGATGAAGCGCGCCAGCCTGCCCGCCTTACTGACCCTGTTGCTGCTGCTGGCATTCATGTTCACACCCGCCAGCGGCGCGGACACTGCGGCCGCGAAACAGCATGAGCTGGACGTGCTGCGCATGCGTATCGCCAAGGTGCAGGCGGACATGGACCTGGACATCCACCGCCGCAGCGCGGTACAGCTGCAGCTGCGCAAGACCGAGCGCGATATCGCCCGCCAGTCCACGGGCCTGCATGACCTCGACCGCAGCATCGCCCGTGCCCAGGCACAGCTGGACGCCTTGCATCGCGAGCAGGCGCAGCAGCAGGCGGCGCTCGACGCACAGAAGGATGCGCTGGCCGCCCAGATCCGCGCCGCCTTCATGCAAGGCCAGGACTCACGTCTGCAGCTGCTGCTCAACGCCCAGGATCCCACCACCATCAGTCGCCTGCTCACCTATTATGATTACCTCAACAAGGCGCGCGCGGCGCGTATCCAGGCGGTGCGTGCGCAACTGGACGCGCTGGCGGTGGTGAACGCGCAGGTTGCCGCCCAACTGGACACCCTCAACAAACTGCGTGTGCAGCGTGCCCCGGCACTGGCGCAGCTGCAGCAGACCCGTGATGCCCGCAAACAATTGCTGGTGCGTATCAATGCCAGCATCGAAAATCGCGGTGCGGAATTGACGGGTCTGAGGCGTGACGAACAATCCATCGAGCAGTTGCTGGCGAACCTGCGTCAGGCGCTCGCCGACATCCCCGCGGATCTGGAAAGGAGCCATCGGTTCGTGGTCTTGAAAGGCCGCCTGCCCTGGCCTGTGGAGGGACGCGTCATCCATCGTTTCGGTGAACCGCTGATGGGCGGCAAACTCAAGGCCCAGGGGGATCTCATCGCCGCGCCGCTGGGGACGGCGGTGCGCGCTGTCTCCTGGGGACGCGTGGTGTATGCCGATTGGTTGCCGCACTTCGGTCTGCTGGTAATCATCGATCACGGTGACGGCTACATGAGCATCTACGCTCACAACCAGAGCATCTATACGCAGGTGGGCGACTGGGTGCACGCCGGCGAGACCATCGCCACGCTGGGTGACAGCGGCGGCCAGAGCGAACCGGCGCTGTATTTCGAGATACGTCACAAGAACCGCGCACTCAATCCGCGTCAATGGTGCCGGGGGCGTCCGGTGCGCGGCTGAGAAGTTTGCCGGATTCCGTCAACGCGGGAGTATCGCAGCCGCTGTGTTATCTTGATTGCGCCTAATTCACGGGGCGCGCCGCGCCCGGGAACGGTTCCCATGTCCGCGAAATACCGCAAGCTCGTGGTGTTCTTCTCCGGGGTGACGTTGGGCGCCGCCATCGGCGCGCTGCCGCTGGCGTTCGCCTCAGGCGACAGCCCGATACCTGCGGCGCTGCCGTGGCAGGAAGTGCGGTTGCTCGCCGATGTGATGCAGCTGGTGAAGCAGGACTACGTGGAGCCGGTGAGCGACAAGACGCTCCTGGAGAACGCCATCCGCGGCATGTTGGCGGGTCTGGATCCGCATTCCGCGTTCCTGGACAAGACCGATTACCAGCAGATGCAGATCCTGACCACCGGCAATTTCGGCGGTCTCGGTCTCGAGGTGGGCATGGACAACGGCGCTGTCGTCGTGATCTCGCCCATCGACGACACACCCGCCGCCAGGGCCGGCATCCGGCCCGGCGACGTGATCCTGCGGGTCAACGGCACGGCGCTAGACGGCATGAGTCTCGACGACGTGGTGGGTCTGATGCGCGGTCCGCCGGGCAGCAGCGTGACACTGACCGTGCTGCACCGGGCGGCCGATAAACCGCTGGATATCAAACTCATGCGTGCCGAAGTGCACATCGCGAGCGTGAAAAGCCGTCTGCTGGAGCCAGGTTACGGCTATGTGCGCATAAGCCAGTTCAGCGACGACACCGCTGCCGGCGTGCCGCAGGCGGTGCGCACGCTTGGCAAGCAGAACGGCGCGCCTCTCAAGGGTCTGGTACTGGATCTGCGCAACAACCCCGGCGGGCTGCTGGACGCAGCGGTGGCGGTATCTGATGCGTTCCTCAACAGCGGCGTCATCGTCTCGGCGAAAGGCCGCGCGCCGGATTCCAACTTCGTACGCCGCGCCACCGCCGGCGATGTGCTCAACGGCGCGCCGCTGGTGGTGCTGGTGAACGGCGGCACCGCGTCGGCGGCGGAGATCACCGCCGGCGCCCTTAAGGACAACCACCGTGCGTTGCTTCTGGGTACCCAGACCTTCGGCAAGGGCTCGGTGCAGACCGTGATCCCATTGCCGGAGGGCGACGCCATCAAACTCACCACCGCGCTTTACTACACGCCCTCCGGCCATTCCATCCAGGCGGAGGGGATTGCACCGGATATCGTGGTGGCGCCGCTGCTGGTGGCGGCGGCAGCGGCCGGCGGCGACACGCTCAAGGAAGCCAATCTGGAAAGGCATCTCGCCAACGGCGCGCCGGTGCCGCAGACGCCCTCCGATGGAGCAGCCAGCAAGCGCCTGGCGCAGCAGGATTTCCAGCTGTTCGAAGCCCTTATCGTGCTCAAGGGTCTGGGCCTCGTCGCTGCCCGTCCGCAGGGATGAGGTTTTTCTCCCCGCCGGGACACGGCCAGCCGCTGATCTGGGTGGCCGCCGCGATGCTGATGTGTGGCAGCACACCGCAGGCGCACGCCACAGAGCCGGCAGCGCATCCGCTCATCGCCATCATCATCGATGATCTCGGCAACACCCTGGAGGAAGGACAGCGCGCGGCGGATTTGCCGGGACCGGTGGCCTGCGCCATCCTGCCGCACACTCTGTATTCCCTGGCCCTGGCGAGGCTGGCCCACGCGCATGGCAAGGAAGTGCTGCTGCATCTGCCCATGCAGTCCATCAGCGATGCACCCCCGGGCGCCGGCGCCATCACCCTGGATATGACGGAACGCCAGATCAAGGACACGGTGCGCGCGGATGTGGCCGCCGTGCCTTGGGCCACGGGCGTGAACAATCACGAGGGCAGCCTCATAACCATGCACCCCGGTGACATGGCCTGGATCATGCAGGCGCTGCACAGCCTCGGTCAGTTTTTCTATGTGGACAGTTATACTTCCGCGGACAGTGTCGCCTACCAGGTCGCATTGGAAAATGGCGTGCCTGCCGCCCGCCGCAACGTGTTTCTTGACGACGTGGATACCACCGCAGCGGTGGCATCCGAGTTCCAGCGCCTGCTCGGCATTGCTCGCGACCAGGGATATGCACTGGCCATCGGCCACCCGAGACCCGCTACCCTTGCGGTGCTGGAACAGGAGCTGCCGGCACTCGCCGCCCAACACGTGGAACTGGTGCCGGTGTCCACTATCGTCAAGCTGCAACAGCAACACCCCTTGCCATGGCCAGCGTATTTGTCACGCTGGCTGCCGGCTTCAGGACGGATGCCGCGGTGAATGCCGGCGCGCGGATACGCGGACCGCGCACTCCACGTCCACTCACACCGTCGCGACCGACTCGGGCTTTCCGAGCAGTTCCAGGAATGCCTGAGCCGCCGGTGTCAGGCGCCTGTCCTTCAGCCACATGACGAACAGCGGGCGCATTATCTTCAAGCCGCGCACCTCGAGGATGGCAAGCTTGCCGGAATGCAGTTCGTCAGCGATGCACAGGTGTGACAGCCAGGCGATCCCGGCGCCAGCCATCACCGCGCGTTTGATGGCTTCGGTGCTGCTCATGGAGAGGGTGCTGGATAGAGTGAGCCCATGAGCCGCGAGCGACTGTTCCACGATTGTCCGGGTTCCCGAACCGGTCTCCCGCAGCACCACGGGCGCAGCGGCCAGATCAGCGGTTGACACGCGTTGCTTCTTGAACAGGGGGTGTTGCGGTGCAGCGACGGCCACGATCTCGTCGTGCCTGAAAAGTTTCACTTCGAACTGCTCTGATTCGACCGGCCCCTCGATGAACCCCAAAGCCAGCTGGTGCTCCAGCAGGTGCTGCTCTATGGTTTTGGTGTTTTGGACGTCCAGCGAGAATTCGATACCGGGGTGCAGCTGGTGAAACCTGGTTACCAGGGATGGCAGCAGGTACATGCCTATGCTACTGCTGGCACCCACGGCCAGGCGGCCGCCCCGCAACTGCAGCATTTCCTTGAGTGCAGATTCCGCCGTCTGCTCCAGGGTAAAGATGCGCTGTGCGTAATCGTGCAGCAGTACCCCGGTTTCGGTAAGCCGTACGCCGCGCGGCAGCCGGTCGAACAGCGTGGTCCCGAGCCGCGCTTCCAGCTCGCGCAACTGTCGGGTGACGGCCGGCTGGCTGATGTTCAGCCGCACCGCGCCGGCGCTGATACTGCCGTTGTCAGCCACCGCGTGGAAGATCGCCAGATGCCAGAGATTCATATATTAA
>JAGWNO010000008.1 GCA_028871235.1 Gammaproteobacteria bacterium | reverse complement strand
AAACCGCTTCGGCGCCGCCAACGAACTTGGCGTGTTTGCCATGACCGAGACCGGTCTCAAGGAAGTCAAGAACCCCTCGGCAATCTTCCTGTCGCGCCACGCTGGACCGGTGAGCGGCAGTGCCGTGACCGTGATCCGCGAAGGCAGCCGCCCCATGCTCGTGGAAGTGCAGGCGCTGGTGGATGAGAGCCATCTCGCCAATCCGCGGCGCGTGGCCGTGGGCCTCGATCCCAACCGCCTCTCCATGCTGCTCGCCGTGCTGCATCGGCACGGCGGAGTTGCCATGTTTGACCGTGACGTGTTCGTGAACGTGGTGGGCGGCCTGCGCGTCAACGAAACCGCCGCCGATCTGCCGATTCTGATGGCGGCTCTCTCCAGCTTCCGCGACAAGCCGCTGCCGAATGATCTCGTCTTGTTTGGTGAAGTGGGCCTGGCCGGTGAGATCCGCCCGGTTTACAACGGCGAAGAACGCCTGCGTGAGGCCGCCAAACACGGCTTCAAACGCGCCATAGTGCCCAAGGGCAATGCGCCGCGGAAAGGCGCTGTGGATGGAATCGCAATAGTGCAGGTGAGCCGCCTGTCGGAAGTGTTGGCTGCGGTTTAAGCCATACTTTAAAACGGCAGATGGTGTCAGTTCCCATTCATGAAATCGGCGGCAGATTCTTTTCGGGTGCAGCATCCGTGTGGGGATGGATCCTGACGGTTTTTATGGCACTGCCCGTGGTCTGCACGATTTCCAATGGATAGCCCGCCAGTTTCAGACTGGTGCCGGGCTGGGGGATGGTTTCCAGATATTCGAGTATCAGGCCGTTGAGGGTCTTGGGGCCATCGGTTGGCAACTTCCAGTGCATGGCGCGGTTCAGGGCGCGGATGTTGGTGCTGCCGTTCACCAGATAGCTGTCCTCAGATTCCTTATATATGTCCTTTTGCTGGGTGGCCGGGTCCGAGGTGAACTCGCCCACGATCTCCTCGAGAATGTCCTCCAGCGTTACCAGTCCCTGGATGTCGCCGTACTCGTCCACCACCAGGCCGATGCGGCGCTTGACCGCCTGGAAATTCAGGAGCTGCTGCTGCAGTGAAGTGCCTGCCGGCACGAAATAGGGTTCACGGAGGATGGCACGCAGCATCTCGCTGTTGGGTTGCTCATGCACCAGCAGATGCAGGAACTGGCGGGCATGTACGAATCCCAGAATATCGTCGATGCTGCCCTCATATACCGGCAGGCGCGTGTGCTGGCTGCTGCGCAGTTGCGCCATGATCTCGTCCCAACCGGCGCTGATGTCAATGCCGCTGATTTCGTTGCGGGGCACCATGATGTCTTCCACGGTGATCTTTTCCAGATCCAGGATGCTGAGCAGCATGCGCTGGTGACGCTTCGGGATGAGGGCGCCGGCTTCCATGACCACGGTACGCAGCTCTTCGCGGCTCATGGAGTGCGGACCGGACCAACTGCTGCGTACTCCGAACAGCCACAGGACGGAATTGGCGAGCAGATTCACCACCCAGACAAGTGGATAGAAGATGCGTAGCAGGGGCACGAAGATGAATGCGGCGGGGAACGCCAGTTTTTCGGGGTGCATGGCCGCCAGAGTTTTCGGCGCGACTTCGCCGAAGATGAGCAGCAGCAGGGCTATCAGGAGCGGAGCCACCGCCAACGCGCTGTCGCCGCCGATGCGCAGCGCGATCAGGGTCGCCAGCGTGGCCGCGAAAATATTTGTGAGGGTGTTACCCAGCAGGACGATACCGATAAAACGTTCCGGGCGCTGCAGCAACCGGTCAGCGAGGATAGCGCCGCGATGACCGGCGCGCGCCAGATGCCGCAGGCGATAACGGTTGAGGGAGATGAGCCCGGTCTCGGAGCCGGAGAAAAAGGAAGACAGGATCAGCAGTATGATCAGCGCGAGGATGAGTGCCCAGGTGGGTATATTTTCCAAAACCCGGTTACCTCGCTCAGGACAGGAGGTTCCAGTGCCGGCCAAGGATCAGCTCCAGCACCAGTTTGCTGCCGAAATAAGCCAGCATCAGCACCACGAAACCGCCGAGCGTCCAGCGGATGGCGGTGCGTCCGCGCCAGCCAAACCGCCAGCGGCCCCACAGCAGGATGGCGAACACCAGCCAGGCCAGCAGCGACAGCACGGTCTTGTGCACCAGGTGCTGTGCGAACAGGTTTTTCACGAAGATGAGGCCGGTGAACAGCGCCAGCGTCAGCAGGATGAAACCGGTGGCCAGCAGCTGGAACAGGAAACGCTCCATGATCTGCAGCGGTGGCAGTGCGCTCCACACCCCGCCCGGCACGTGCCGGCGCAGGCGGTATTCCTGCACGGCGATGAGTAATGCCTGCAGCGCCGCCACGCTGAGCAGGCTGTAGGCGATCAGGGACAGGATGATGTGCGCATCCAGCGGCCAATCGTTTCCCGGCACCAGCAGCCTGTCGCCGGGGAAGGTTTCCGCCAGCACCACGCTGATACCCGCCAGCGGGAACAGCACGATGCCGAGGTTTTCGAAGTGCGGCCTGAGGAAGGTGGTGAGCGCAATCAGCGCTACCAGCCAGCCTACCAGGGAAGCGGTGTTGAAGAATCCCAGATCCATGCCGTGGGGCGAGAAGATCAGGGTGTACAGCTGCAGTGTATGTATCGCCACTGCCGCCACTGCGGCACTTCCGGCGAAACTTTTCCGTTCGCGCACGAATGCCGGTCCCGTCCGGAAAAACCCCAGCAGCAGCGCCAGGGCAGCCAGGCAGTACAGCACCAAGTCGAGGACAGCCATGCCGGTGAAGCGCATAACGAAACTCGGATGTTATGGGAATCGCCGACCCATCATCGCACAGGCACCGTCACGGGTGAAGCCGCCGCCAAGCCTTGTGGTAAGCTTGCCGCGGCAGTCATGCGCTGCGGGGCAGACGGGATGCGCATCAAGATACTCGGTTGCAGCGGCGGCATCGGTGCGGGACTGCGCACTACATCGTTAATGGTGGACGAGGACATCCTGGTCGATACCGGTACCGGTATCGGCGATCTGCCGCTTGCTGTATTGCGCCGTGTCCGGCACGTGTTTCTCACCCATTCACATCTGGACCATACCTGCGGCCTGCCGCTGCTGCTGGATACGGTGTTCGATACGCTGAAGTCTCCAATCATGGTGCACGGCCGCGAGGAAACCCTGGCCGCGGTGCGCAAGCATATCTTCAATTGGGTCATGTGGCCGGATTTCGCGGAACTGCCGAACCGGGAGGCCCCAGCGCTGCAATACGGGATCCTGGAACCCGGCGCGCGCGTGACACTCGGTGATCGTACCCTGGAGGCGGTGGCGGTTAACCATTCGGTGCCGGCGGCGGGCTACATCATCGAGGCAGACGGCGCGGTATTCGCCTTCAGCGGCGACACCGGTCCCAACGAAAGTTTCTGGCGGGCGCTCAATGGTTACGCACAGGTAAACGTGCTGGTGATCGAATGCGCTTTCCCCAACCGTAACGCAGAAATTGCGGAGCTTGCCCGGCATTACTGCCCGCGCACGCTCGCTACCGACCTGCCAAAACTGCGGCACACCCCGGAAATCTGGCTCACCCACCTCAAGCCCGGCGCCGAGGAGGAGATCTTCGCTGAGATGCAGGCGGCATTACCGGACCGGCGGGTACAGCGTCTCAGAGGCGGTGAAGTCTTCGAGCTATAATCACATTCTTGTTTCTTGGCATCCGCACCCATGTTTGAAGCTTTGAGCGAACGCCTCACGCGCACGCTGGCTGCCCTGCGCGGCAGCGGACGGCTGACCGAGAACAACATCCGCGATGCACTGCGTGAGGTGCGGGTGGCACTCCTGGAAGCGGATGTGGCGGTGCCGGTGGTGAAAACCTTCATCGACCAGGTACGCGCACGCGCGCTGGGCGCAGAAGTGCTCAGGAGTCTCACCCCGGGCCAGGCGTTCATCAAGATCGTGCACGATGAGCTTGTAACTGTCATGGGCGGCAAGTCTGCGCTCAGCCTGAATGCGCGCCCGCCGGCGGTGATATTGCTCGCCGGTCTGCAGGGTGCCGGCAAGACCACCACGGCCGCCAAGCTCGCCCGCCATCTGCGTGACCGCCTTCACAGAAAAGTGGCGCTGGTAAGCGCCGATGTCCAGCGCCCCGCCGCGCGCGAACAATTGCAGAAACTCGCCGGCGAGATCGGCGTGGAGTATCTGGCACCGCCAGGTGATGCGGTGCGCATCGCGGCGGCGGCCCTGGAGGAAGCGCGCAAGCGCCTCTTCGAGGTGCTGATCGTGGATACCGCCGGCCGTCTGCATGTGGATGAGGAGATGATGCAGGAGGCGCAACGCCTGCATGCGGCCGTCTCGCCGGTTGAGACCCTGTTCGTGGTGGATGCCATGGCGGGTCAGGATGCCGCCAATGCCGCCGCCGCTTTCGGCAAGGCCCTGGCGCTCACTGGCATCGTACTCACCAAGGCGGATGGCGACGCGCGCGGCGGCGCCGCGCTGTCAGTGAAACAAATCACCGGCGCACCCATCAAGTTCATGGGCGTGGGCGAGAAGATTGCCGCACTGGAAGTGTTCCACGCCGACCGCATGGCGTCACGTATCCTTGGCATGGGGGATGTGCTGACGCTGGCCGAAGAAGCCCGGCAGCAGGCGGACCGGGAACAGGCCGGGGAAATCACCCGCAAGCTCAAGCAGGGCAAGGGCTTCGATCTGGAGGATTTCCGCGCGCAACTGCAGCAGATGCTGAACATGGGCGGGATCGGCGCCTTGCTGGATAAGCTGCCCGGAAGCATGCGCATCCCCGAGCCGGCCAAGTCGCAACTCAACGACCGGGAGATCCGCCGCCAGATCGCCATCATCAATTCCATGACTCCCCGGGAACGCCGGCGGCCGGAGATCGTCAACGGTTCGCGGCGGCGGCGCATCGCCCAGGGTTCCGGCACCCAGGTACAGGACATCAACCGGCTGCTCAAGCAGTTTGAGCAGTTCTCCCGGGTCATGCAGCAGATGGCCGGGGGCGGCATGGCGCGCATGCTCCGGGGCATGAAAGGCCGCCTGCCGCCCGGGTTTTCACCCCGTTGAGGGCCGCGCAGGGCGCTGCAAGTCCTTCACGCCCCTTCACTTTTGGCCAGAATCCCGTAAAATGCGCAGTCCATTTTGGCCACCGGGCATGCCGGTGAGCCCGGATTCGCATTCAGAGGATATTGAATTCCATGGTGACCATTCGTTTGACGCGCGGCGGCGCCAAGAAGCGCCCCTTCTATCACGTGGTTGTGACCGACAGCCGTTCGGCCCGCGACGGCCACTACATCGAGCGTCTCGGCTTCTATAACCCGATGGCGGTGGCTCACGAGGAGACGCTGCGCCTGGACGCCGAGCGCGTCAAATACTGGATTTCCAAGGGCGCGCAGCCATCCGACCGCGTCTCTTACCTCATCAAGGAACACAAGGTCGCCGTCTGATTCCGGCGCCTGTCCGCGCCATGTCCGAGAAGGCTGCCCGGCGCATCATCCTCGGCAAGGTGGTGGGTCTGTTTGGCATCAAGGGCTGGGTGAAACTGCTGTCCTGGACCGAACCGCGGGAACAGATCATCGAATACCGTCCCTGGCAGTTGCTGCTGGAGGGCGAATGGCGTGAGCGGGCGGTGGCTGAAGGCCGCGCCCATGGCAAGTCTGTGATTGTACGGTTCGAGGGCGTCACCGATCGCGATCAGGCCGCCGTGCTGTTGGGAGCGGAGATCGCCGTGCGTCGTGATCAGCTCGCCGCGACCCGGCCCGGCGAGTACTACTGGGCGGACCTGGTGGGACTGGAGGTACGGCTTGCCGACGGACGCGTACTCGGCAGAGTGGCAGACTTGATGGAAACCGGCGCCAATGATGTGCTGGTGGTGGAAGGTGAGCGGCAGCGGTTGATCCCCTTCATCCGCGGTCAGGTCATCAAGGATGTGGATCTCGACGCCGGCCTGATACGCGTGGACTGGGATCCGGAATTTTAGGAGGAGCGCCATGCGTATCGACGTGGTGACGCTCTTCCCGGAGATGGCGACGACGCTGCTCGGTTTCGGGGTCACCGGACGGGCAGTGAAACGCGGGTTGCTCACGGTGCGCCAGTGGAACCCGCGGGACTACACCGGTGACAGGCATCGTACCGTGGACGACCGGCCTTTCGGCGGCGGCCCGGGGATGGTGATGAAAGTGGAACCCCTGTGCGCGGCGATCGCCGCGGCGCGGGCAGCGGCGGGTCCGCGGACGCGCGTGATCTATCTCAGCCCGCAGGGTGTACGGCTGGAGCAGGCGGGCGTGCAGCGCCTTGCGGCGCTGCCGGCGCTGCTGCTGGTGGCGGGCCGTTACGAAGGTATTGATGAGCGCGTCATCGAGGCCGAGGTGGATGAGGAAGTCTCCATCGGCGATTACGTGCTCTCCGGCGGCGAACTGCCGGCGCTGGTATTGATCGACGCGCTGGCACGGCTCATACCCGGCGCGCTGGGCGACGAGGATTCTGCGGTCCAGGATTCGTTCATGAACGGGCTGCTGGATTATCCGCACTATACGCGCCCCGAGGCCAGCGAGGGCCGGCGCGTGCCGGAAGTGCTGTTGAGCGGCGATCACGCGGCGGTCCGCCGCTGGCGTCAGAAACAGGCGCTGGGTCGTACCTGGTTGCGGCGCCCGGAACTGCTGGCAAAACTGTCTTTGAGTGCGGATGAGCGCCGGCTGCTGGACGAATTCATCCGCGAGTATCAACAGGCACAAGACTGAGTTTCAGACACTTAAGGTATACGGCCATGAACAAGATCATCGAGCAGATTGAGAAGGCGCAACTCAGGGATATTCCCGAGTTCACACCGGGGGATACCGTGGTGGTGCAGGTGAAGGTGAAGGACGGCGACCGCGAGCGTCTGCAGGCCTTCGAGGGCATGGTCATCGCCAAGAAGAGCCGCGGCCTCAATTCCTCCTTCACGGTGCGCAAGATTTCCCACGGCGAAGGTGTGGAGCGCACCTTCCAGACCCACAGCCCCGCCATCGGCGCCATCGAGCTGAAGCGCAAGGGTGATGTGCGGCGCGCCAAGCTCTACTACCTGCGCGACCTGTCCGGCAAGGCGGCCCGCATCCGCGAGAAGGTGTGAACCGGATCGCCCGGAGCGGCTGATACAATGACGGGTGCCCACGGCACCCGTCATTATTTACAGGCTCCGCATCCCATGCGCATCTCCATCCGGCGCATCCTGATTATCCTCGCCGCCTGCCTGCTGGTGGCGGGGGCACCGGCGCAGGCGGCGCAGAAACACAAGCAGCAGCACGGCAAGGCAGCGGCAGCCAGGACGCCGCCGGCCCCGCAGCCGCCACCGGTGCCGCCCTTCAGTCTCACGCCCACCCTCGCCGACATCAGCACCATGGCGGCAGCCGGCGCCCCCGGCCTGGCACTGAAACTGGTCGCCCGGGACCAGCCGGCTTTTGCCCAGGACGCGGTGGGCTGGATGAGTTGGGAACGGCAACGCATCTATCTCTATCAGTCCAGCAAGGCCTGGGGGGACATCATCGCGCGTGTGCAGCATCTGCCCGCCGGACTGGGTGTCGATTTCCGCCAGTGGGAAGACATGCAGGCGGCGGATGCCTGGCTGCAACTGGGTCACGGCCGGGAGGCGCGGGCGGTGCTGCGGGCGCTCATCTGGGGCAAGACGCCGCCCGCTGACGCCACCCTGAGCCAGCTGCGGCAGCTCGTCATCCGCAGCTATCTGGTGGATCAGCGCCTCGATGACGCCCAGACCGCGGTGATCCGCTACCGCCAGGATTACCCCAAGGATGCCGGCCATTGGCCGTTGCTGGAAGCACGGCTGTTTTTGCGCACCAATCAACCGCAAGCGGCGCTGGATGCCTTGAAGGACATCAGCGGTGCGCAAGCGGGGATGCTGGCACTGCTGGCATCGCTGCGCGCCGGTACGCTGGCGCCGGCGCCGGCCATGGAGAAGGCCGTATCCGCCGGCACCGACAGCAAGCTGCCGGTGGACGAGCGCGTGTACGCCTGGTTCATCGCCGCGGAAGCCGCCGCTGATCTGAAGAATCCGGTGGCGCGCATCCAGGCCTTGCAGAATGGCATCGGCCTGCAGTCCGGCGTTTTGGAACAGGATTCCGTATTCGCGCTCACCCCCGACATGCTGTGGCAGGCATACCTGGATTACGGCGAAGCCCTGGGTAATCAGCTGCAGCTGGTGGTAGGCGATGACCAGGCATGGTTCCTGGCCGCCTCCAACCGTTTCGACTCCGATCCGGTGCGCGCCTGTGCGCTGTTCACCGTGGTGGCCTTCAATGCCTCCAGCGCGCAGCAGCAAAACGTGGCGTACTGGCAGATTGCCACGCTGATACAGGGACAGAAGAACGGCGATGCGCTGTTGCGCCACCTGTATCTGGATTCCCCCCGCTTCAAGGATGTGGGCGACATCCCGCCGGATGTGCGCTACCTGCTCGCCAACGACGTGTTGGAGATCCCCGACATCCCGTTGGCCTCGCGTCTCATGGAAGGTCTGGATGCGCCGCCGCCGGATACCGATCCGGTGGCCTGGCAGTTGCAGCGCGCACGGGTGTTCATCCTGGGCGGCAAACCGGATGCCGGCATCAAGACGTTGCAGGCGTTGTTCGAAAGCGGCGCCAAGGTGGATCCGGGCGATGTGCTGCCGGTGCTGTTTGATCTGCAGACCATCGGCCGCAATAAAGAAACCATCCCGTTCTTCCGCGCGCTGCTCACCACCGAGCTGACGCCGGATCAGCGCCGCCAGATGCTCTACTGGACAGCTGATTCCTACAAGGCGAGCGGCGATTACACGCAGGCAGCGGCACTCTACCTCCGTTCGGCAACCCTCACCGATCCTTTCGCCATGGATCAGTGGGCGCAGACGGCGCGCTATCAGGCGGCGCAGGCATTGGCGAAGGCCGGTGACATCAACGATGCCCGGCGGCTGTACCAGGGCCTGCTGAATGCGACCCGCGATCCGGGCCAGCAGGCGGTGTTGCGCCACGATATGCAGCAACTGATGCTGATGCCGCAGATGCGGCCGCAGCAGCAATGATGGCGGTGGCCGGAACCGCCGGCCACGGCGGGCCGACTGGAGAAGCCATACGCCTGTATTGGCAACATGAATTTTGCGAGGAACACCCGGGTGCTGGATCGCGACACTCTTAAATATCTGGATGAGGCCCTGGGAATACTCGAACGGGGATTCCTGGAACTCCCGGGGTTCCATGCCAGCGTGGATACCAGCCGTCTGCGTGCAGTGTTGCATGACACCGCCCGGCGCCTGCAGGACAATTTTCCGTATCCTCATCCGCTGTATGCCGGCCAGATGCTGAAACCGCCGCATGCGGTGGCGCGGCTCGCCTACATGTTGTCCATGTGGATCAATCCCAACAACCACGCCCTGGATGGCGGCCGCGCCAGCTCCGCCATGGAGAAGGAAGCGGTGGCCGGGATCGCGCGCCTGTTCGGTTACCGCACGCATCTCGGTCATCTCTGCGCCAGCGGGACTATCGCCAACCTGGAAGCCCTGTGGGCGGCGCGCCACACACAGCCCGGCAAAGTGCTGGCCTCAAGCCAGGCCCATTACACCCATGGGCGCATGTGCGAAGTGCTGCAATCGCCTTTCACAAGCGTGACGGCGGATGCGCAGGGGCGCATGGATATGAACGCGCTTGAAGATATCCTGCGGCGTGAGCGGGTGAGCACCGTGGTAGCGACACTGGGCACCACTGCGTTGGGCGCCGTGGATCCGTTGCACGATATCCTGAAATTACGCGACCGCCATGGCTTCCGCGTGCACGTGGATGCCGCCTATGGCGGTTATTTCACATTGATCGAAACGCTCGATCCCGACGCACGCGCCGCCTTCGATGTCATGGGCGAGGCGGATTCCATCGTGGTGGACCCACACAAGCACGGGCTGCAACCCTACGGCTGCGGTTGTGTCCTGTTCCGCGATCCGGGGGTCGGGCGTTTTTACCGGCACGATTCCCCCTACACTTATTTCACTTCCGGCGACCTGCATCTGGGCGAGATCAGCCTCGAATGTTCCCGGGCCGGTGCCGGGGCGGTGGCGTTGTGGGCCACCCAGCAACTGCTGCCCATGGAGCGCGGCGGTGAATTTGCGCGGGGGCTCGCGGCCTCACGCCAGGCGGCGCTGGCCCTGCACGCGCAGCTGTCGGCAGATCGCCGCTATCTCGCCGGTCCCAGGCCGGAACTGGACATCGTGGTATGGACGCTGGCGGCCCGGGGGCGGGCGGCAGCCGGCCGGCGCGCCCAGGCGGTGTTCGACGCCGCGGAAAAGCGTCAGCTGTATCTCGCTCTACTGCGGGTGCCGGACGAACTGGCCGCCGCCTGGTGGCCGGCACTGGCACGCGACGCCGATAGTGTCATGGCGTTGCGTTCCTGTCTCATGAAACCGGAGCACGCCGACTGGCTGCCGCGCATCACCGCCATCCTCGATACTGCCGCCCGCGAAGCCGCCGGTGCATAATGACTTTGGGTGTAATACCGGTTGACCATATCCCGCACCCCGCGCTGACGGCAGCGTGGGTGAATCCGGAGTCTGCAACAACTTAGGAAGCTCCATGAGTGACAAGAATTTCTTCCTGCATATTTTCGGCGGCGCCTGGCATATCTGGGATTTCCTCTGCCGGCTGGTAATCGATGTGGTGATCACCATCGTAGTGCTGCTGGTATTGGTGGCCCTGTTCGGCTCCCGCCACATCGTGGTGCCGTCATCGTCGGCGCTGGTGGTGGATCTGCAGGGCGATCTCGTGGAGCAGTTTTCCGGCGACCCGGCGCAACGCGCCCTGAATAAGCTGCTCGGACAGAACCAGCTCCCGCAGACGCGCCTGCGTGACGTGGTGGATGCCATCGAACACGCCAAGGATGACCGCCGCATCAAGGCGCTGGTGCTGGAGAGCGGCGAACTGGATAGCGCGGCGCTGGCGAAACTGCAGGACATCGGCCGGGCGATCGCGGATTTCCGCAAGACCGGCAAACCGGTGTTCGCGCTCAACGATTCCTACACCCAGTCACAGTATTACCTGGCTGCCATGGCCAACACGGTGTTCATCCATCCGCAGGGGCAGGTGTTGCTGACCGGTTACGGCATCTACCAGCCGTATTTCAAGGATGCTCTCGACAAGCTGTCCGTGGACTGGCACGTGTTCCGGGTCGGCAAATACAAATCCGCCGTGGAGCCGTTCATACTCAATGGCATGTCGCCGGACGCGCGTGCGGACTGGGGCAACGTGCTTGGCGTGCTCTGGGATGCTTACCAGGCGGATGTCACCAGGGCGCGCAAGCTGAAACCGGATGCGTTGGCCGGCTATATAAACGGGGTACCCGGCAATCTCGCCGCCGTGGACGGTGACAGCGCCGAGCTGGCGCTCAAATCCGGCCTGGTGGACAGGATCGCCGACGAAGACCAGATGGAAGCGGCGGTGGCGAAAGTGGTGGGCGAGTCGCACCATACATTCCGCCAGATCGGTTTTCGCGATTACCTCAATGCCGTGGATGGCAGCGTGCAGGGCGGTGATGACGGCAAGGGCACGGTAGGCGTCATCGTGGCGGCGGGCGACATCCTGCCTGGCGACCAGCCTCCCGGCAACATCGGCGGCGATTCCACCTCGGAACTCATCCGCAAAGCGCGCTACGACGATTCCATCAAGGCCCTGGTGCTGCGGGTGGACAGCCCCGGCGGCAGCGCCTTCGCCTCGGACCTGATCCTGCGGCAGATCCAGCTCACCAAGGAGGCGGGCAAGCCGGTGGTGGTATCCATGGGCAGCGTCGCGGCCTCCGGCGGTTACTGGATATCCATGGCGGGCGATGAGATTTTCGCCAGTCCCACCACGCTCACCGGCTCCATCGGCATCTTCGGCATGTTCCCCACATTCCAGAATACCTTGGCGAAGATCGGCGTCCATACCGACGGCGTGGGCACCACGCCGCTCAGCGGCGCGCTCAATCCCATGCTGCCCATGTCGCCGCAGATGCAGCAGGCATTCCAGCTGTCCATCGATCACGGTTACCGGGAGTTCATCACCAAGGTGGCGAAGGACCGGCACATGCAGGTAGCCGCAGTGAATGACATCGCCCAGGGACGCGTCTGGGCGGGCCTGACCGCCAGGAAGATCGGTCTGGTGGACAAGTTCGGCGATCTGCAGGACGCCGTCGCCGCCGCCGCCAGACTCGCCGGTCTCGGCAAACACTATTCAGTGCGTTACATCGAGCCGCCGCTCAGCTTGACCGACCGGCTGCTGATCAGCATGGCCAATGACAGCAATGCCAGGCTGAACGCAACGCTGCTGCCGAGCACGGGTTTCACGGCCTCGCCCTGGTATGGGGAAGTCATGAAGCTGGCGAACACCTTCAGCGCATTCACCGATCCACGGGGTATCTACGCCTTCTGCTTTTGCAACGTACAGTGATATGCAGCGCGCCGGCAGGGTAGTGAATTGATTGACCTGTGGGCACCCCATGCGGGCCTGTCCATGGAGGCGGCCCTGGTGACCGCATTCCTGCTGGGCATCGTCCACGGCATCACGCCCGATGAGCACACCTGGCCCATCACTTTCAGCTACGCCGTGGGGAGCTACTCCACCCGCAAGGGCCTGCTGGCCGGCCTGATCTTCTCTCTGGCGTTCACCGCGCAGCGCGCGCTGGCCAGTGAACTTGCCTATCTGGCGCTGGATCGCTGGTTCACCGCCAGCGCGGCGCTGAATTACGTGGTGTACATCGTGGTGGGCGCGGTCATGTGGCTGGCCGGACATCACATGCTCGGCGGGCATATCTGGCATTTATGGACACCGCACGGCGCCGGCGGCAGCGACGGATGTGTGTTGCGCGCACCGCGTTTGTGGATGCCGGCCGTACACGGCCTTATCGCCGGGTTCGGTTTCGGCGCCTTTGCACTTATCCTGTATACGGTACTGTCCCCGGCCATGCCCAGTGCCGCTTGGGGCTGGGTGCCCGGCGCCCTGTTTGGTTTGGGCACCGCCGTGGTGCAAGCCGCCGTGGGGGCGTTGTTTGGCTGGGTTACGCTGCGCCTGGGACTGCCCGCGACGGCTATCCGCGAAGTGGCGCTGACCACGGCGGGACGCACCCTGGGCTGGGGCGGGCTGGTATTCATCGCCGGCGGGCTGTTCGGATTATTGGCGCCGGACTGGGCTGGTTTCGAAGTATCCACCGGCCTGCGCGTGCACAATCTGGCTCACCTGAATCTGGGTTTCCTGCTGGTCATGGTGGTGGTACTGCTGATTGGGGTGATCACACTGGTGCAGCAGGTCGGGCACTGGCGTCTGCGTGCAAATCCCTCCAAGTGAGGGCAGTGCAGAGCAGCTCGGCTGGGTGCGGCGCCGGTGCACGGACAACTTCACGGCCGATCTCAAGCCTGCTTGACGCATTCCTACGGCGGCCTGCCCACGCCATCGCCGTTTCCGCAGGCGTGCAGAGCGCCTCGAAGTTCGTGTGTCGCACACTTGCCGGATGCAAGTCACCCGCCGCCGGTTTTCGTTATGGCGTGCTGGTTCGCGGATTGGCCGTGGGCGGTTTTGCCTGGCGCCTGATCCACCAGGATCAGGCCCAGCATGCCGGCGGCGAAGTGACCGGGCTGATGACAGGCGTATTCCACCTGCATGGACCGGTCGGGGAATGTCCAGATAATCGAACGCGTCTCGCCGGGCCGCAGACTGATGCCGTTGGGATCGTGCATGGGCGCATCCGGCATTTTCTCCATTTCCAATTCATGTTCCCGCTGTTCCCGGGCGTCGCCGATCACGAATTCGTGCAGCAGCTTGCCGCGGTTGGTGACCACGAAGCGCACGGTTTCGCCGGGTTCCACATGTACCTCTGCGGGTTCGAAGCGCATGCTGTCCAGCGCATTGATGTGCAGAGTCGCGCGTACCTCACGCGCCTTGCCGGGCGCGCCGAAGGCAGACATCGCGGAGGCTGATGCGGCAGGTGGCGTCGCGCCTGGGGCCGGCATGGACATGGAGGAGGATGCGTCGCCCATGGACATGGTGCCGCCGAAGGCGGGGATGGCACTCATGGCCGCCGGCGGCATGCCGTGCAACAGGACCGAGGCGGCCGCCAGCACGCCCACGCCGAGCAGACTCTCCGCCTTCACCGCGTGGGTGCAGGCGCGCAGCCGCTGGGCGGTGGTGACCGGATCCGCCGTGGCGAGCGCTGTCGGTTTGCGCAGGCTCCAGGAAAGCCAGCGGGGCACAGCCCGCACCCGCCCCGCCGCCTGCTGCAGGCGCGGCAGTTTCAGGTAGCGGTTATGGGCGCCGATCAGGATCAATACGGCTACCAGCGAGAGTTTCACCAGCAGTGTGCGGCCGTAAGCGGTGGTGACGAAGGCGGACCAGGTGTCCAGTTGCTGCCATGCGGTATAGATGCCGGTGACGAGAATCAGCGCCAGCGCCAGGCCCGCCAGGGTGGAGAGCCGCTGGAAAATGTCGGCCGCAAGCAGCGGATGCTGCGGATGGTGGCGGCGCAGCCGTGGAAATACCACCAGCGTCATCGCGAACAGGCTGCCGATCCAGAGCCCCGCGCCCATCAGGTGCAGCCAGTCGATCCACACCGCAAAGGTGAAATCACCGTGATCGGCGGGATGTCCGGTCTCGCTGCGGGTGAAGGCGATGATGGCGGCGGCTGCGAACATCACCCAGCCAAGGGCGTTGACGTTGCGGTAACGCCGGCCGGCGATCCAGGCGATCCACAACAGCAGCAACACCGGTGGCCGTACCCACCAGACACGGCCGTAATGCGTGCCGGAGAGCACCATCGGCGCCACGCCGGGCAGGGCCGATACCGGTCCGCCGCTCATCTCCAGGCTCCTGGACAGCAGGATCAGCACGCTGCTCAGGGTGAGCAGCGCGAACGATACGCCGAGCATGCGCCACAGCGTCTGATGGAACGCTTCGGCGGCTTCGTGTGGCACCACCCACAGCCCGCAGGCGAGTACGCCGAGCGTGAGCACGGTGGCGAAAACGTCGAAAGCGGTGAAAGCGATGTAGAACAGGTGCATGGTATGTCCCTGCTATTTGACCGTGAAGTACCAGCGTCCTTCGGTGTGATGGCCGTCGCGGGCAATCACGCTCCAGTACACGGCATACAAACCAGCGGGAATGGGCTTGAGTTGGGTCACCAGCAGGGCGGTCTGGCCGGAGGGGATTTCACCCGTGCCGACGCTTACCTGGTTGCCGTTCGAGTCCTTGACGATGAGCGTCGAGAACAGCGGTTCAATATCGGCATTGAACCAGATTTTCACTTGTTTGGGAGCCGGACTCACGCTGGCACCCACGTGCGGCGAGGAGTTATCCGGGAAGGCGTGCGCCGAGACCGCGGAAGCGGTCCCGAATGCGAGCATGAACAGCCAGCCAGCAAGGACGCGGCGTGCGATATTTGTTTTCATGATAATGACGGCGATGTTCCTGATTGACCTCAGTTGAAAATGGGTGCGCCGAGGCTGTGGGGATATAGATCGTCGAAGTAGAAATCCACTCCGAAAAGGATTCCCACGCGGTTGCCGCTGGCCCGGTTGGTCGGTACCTGCAGTTCCACGCCCCACTGGAAGTAATGGCCGATCCAGATCACCCCCGGGTCAATGTAGCCGGTGGTGCGCGCCGGGCAGGCCGCGTCCAGACAGGTCTGCATGGGGATCTCGATGATCGGTATCATGTTGTTGAACGGCGCCTTGATGTTGGCGTAGCGCACGAAGTTCTGCAGGTAGGGGATGCTGTACTGGATCGAGAGCGCCCAGTTGAGCATCCGCGGTGCCGCTGAATTCGCCGGGAAATTCTCCGAAACCGCGCCGGTCAGGGCGAAGGGCTGCAGGTAGCGCAGCTTGTACGGCAGGAAGCCGAACCCCTGGCCGAAGGCGAACTCCGGGGTGTAGGTGGAATAGGTGGTGCCGATGGCGCGGCTGCCGCTGCCGCCGGGGGTGTCGGCGAGCTGCAGCATGCCGATGGATTCGTCGGCGTCGCTTTTATAGATCTGGTAAGCGGCGGCTACGGTGAAATTGTCCCAGCCGCGCTGGCTGGGACCGATCTGGGGCACCAGCTGCTGGTAATCCCCGCTGACCACCAGACCGAATTTCTTGGTGAACAGCTGGGCATAGGCCGTCGAGAACGTATCCTGTACGCCGTTGCCGGTATTGATGGAATTGAATACCAGGGGCAGTTCCGCGGCGACGCCGGGATCGTCGAAGCCGAGCGTCGCGGGAAACAGACGCATGCCGGCGATGGCGTGCGCCTCGGCGGCGGCCGGCAGAAGCGCGACCGCGGCCAGCAGCATCATGCCCCAGCCGCGGACTCCGGAGAAGTTCACAAGGCGGCGCACAGCACAGTGTCCCCCGGCTGCGGGCGGAGCCGATGTATCAACTGCATGATGCGGATTCAGCGTTTGTCGGTTTGCGACATCACAATTCCAGGTTTTCATTTCACCTATTATTCCTGCGTGTTGTCATGCGTGTGGCACATGAATATCGTGGGTCAGGACAGGGGCACAGCGCGTTGCCGGGGGCATGCCGGCCGCGCCCGGAATGCGGACTGTGACAACGGGGCGCACGATAATCGCGGCTGACGGGCAGGACCCAGGAGGCGGCTGGTTGCATGTGTCGGTGCCGGGAAAATGGATGCGCAAGGTTGTCAGCACGAAAGGACCGCGGTGCTGCCGACAAGTTCCCGCAAGGCCCCGTTTAGCGCGCCATTTGCCGCGATGAGACGGCGTTTTCCATCAGTTCCAGTCCAGGACCACCTTGCCGGACTGCCCCGAGCGCATCACGTCGAAGCCTTTCTGGAAATCGCCGATGGGAAAATGATGCGTGAGCACCGGCGTGAGGTCGAGGCCGCTCTGCAGCATGGCGGCCATCTTGTACCAGGTTTCGAACATCTCGCGGCCGTAGATGCCCTTGAGGATGAGACCCTTGAAGATCACCTGGTTCCAGTCGATGGCGGTTTCGCCCGGCGGCAACCCGAGCAGCGCGATGCTGCCGCCGTGGCGCATGCTGGCGAGCATCTGGCGGAAGGCCTGCGGATTGCCGGACATCTCCATGCCGACGTCGAAGCCTTCCGTCATGCCGAGATCCCGCATGATGTCTTCGAGCTTTTCTTGCTGCACGTTGACGGCGCGGGTGGCGCCCATTTTTGTCGCCAGCCCCAGGCGGTAAGCGTTCACGTCGGTGATGACCACGTGGCGCGCCCCCACGTGCCTGGCGATGGCCACGGCCATGACGCCGATGGGGCCGGCGCCGGTGATGAGCACATCCTCACCCACGAGGTCGAAGGACAGCGCCGTGTGGGTGGCGTTGCCGAACGGATCCAGGAACGCGGCGATGTCGTCGCTGATGGCATCCGGCAGCGGGAAGGCGTTCATGGCGGGGATGGCGAGATACTCGGCGAAGCAGCCGGGACGGTTCACGCCCACCCCCACGGTGTTGGCGCACAGGTGCCGCCGTCCCGCGCGGCAGTTGCGGCAGTGGCCGCAGGTGATGTGGCCTTCGCCGGAGACGCGCTCACCGACCCTGAAGCCCCGCACTTCGCTGCCGATCTCTTCCACCACGCCCACAAACTCGTGGCCCACGGTCATGGGTACAGGGATGGTCTTACGCGCCCACTCGTCCCAGTTGTAGATGTGGATGTCAGTGCCGCAGATGGCGGTCTTCTTCACGCGGATGAGCAGGTCGTTGTGCCCAATCTTTGGTTTGGGCACATCTTGGAGCCAAATCCCTTCTTGAGCCTTGGCTTTAACGAGTGCTTTCATGTAATAGACCTCGAAGTAATTTACGGAGCGGTTCCGGGCCGCGGTAATTCCTGTTGTGGGATCGGCCGTACCGGCTGCGGATGTTTCTTATGTTCTTGATCGCGGCCGTCGCATCCGCGATCCATGCGTCAGAATCGCGGCGAATATCGCCGCTCCCACGTAATTAGCGAATCACGCCTGATTGTCTGCCGACTTTCGCAAACGCGGCGATGGCTTTATCTAGGTGTGCTTTCTCATGGGCCGCGGACATCTGGGTGCGGATGCGGGCCTTGCCCTGCGGCACCACCGGGAAGGAAAAGCCGATCACGTAGATGCCTTCCTTCAACAGTTCGTCCGCCATGGTCCTGGCGAGTGTGGCGTCTCCGAGCATCACCGGGATGATCGGATGGTCGGCGCCGGCGAGCGTGAAGCCCAGTTTTTGCATACCGGCACGGAAATACTGGCTGTTGTCCCGCAGCTTCTGACGCAAGGCGCCGCCTGTTTCCAGTAATTCCAGTACCGTGATGGAGGTGGCCGCGATCACCGGTGCCAGCGTATTGGAAAACAAGTAGGGCCGCGAGCGCTGCCGCAGCCACTCGATGATTTCCCGGCGGCCGGAAGTGTAGCCGCCGGAGGCGCCACCCAACGCCTTGCCGAGGGTGCCGGTGAGAATGTCCACGCGGCCCATGACGCCGCGGAACTCGTGGCTGCCGCGGCCTTTTTCTCCCATGAACCCCACCGCGTGGGAGTCATCCACCATGACCAGTGCGCCGTACTTGTCAGCCAGGTCGCAGACACCCTTGAGGTTAGCGATGATGCCATCCATGGAGAACACGCCATCGGTGGCGATGAGCTTGAAGCGGCAGCCTTCTGCCTCCTTGAGCCGGGCTTCAAGATCAGCCATGTCGTTGTTGCTGTAACGCAAGCGCCTGGCTTTGCACAGGCGCACGCCGTCGATGATGGAGGCGTGGTTGAGGGCGTCGCTGATGACCGCGTCCTGCTCGTCCAGCAGCGTCTCGAACAGGCCGCCGTTGGCATCGAAACAGGAGGAGTAGAGGATGGTGTCGTCCGTGCCCAGGAATGCGGACAGGTGCTGCTCCAGTTCCTTGTGCACCATCTGGGTGCCGCAGATGAAGCGCACCGAGGACATGCCGAAGCCGTATTTCGGCAGCGCATCCCGCGCCGCTTTTACCACTGCCGGATGGTTGGCGAGGCCCAGGTAATTGTTGGCGCAGAAATTAATGACTTCTTCGCCGCCGCTCACCCGGATGGCAGCTTGCTGCGGCGTAGCGATGACGCGCTCGGCCTTGTAAAGTCCGGCGGTGTGCAGGCCGGCGATTTCCCTGCGCAGGTGGGCAAGAAAGTCCTGTCTCACGGGGGCTCCGGGGGCGGGGAAAAGGCGGCAGATTATACCAGTGACAGTTTTGGCGGGCGCCCACCCGGCTGCGGCAACGGCGATAATGCAGCGGACATTCGAAGGACGTCCTTATGGAGCAGACGGCACGCGTGCGGCTGGACAAATGGCTGTGGGCCGCGCGATTTTTCAAGACGCGTACGCTGGCGGCCGCTGCCGTCGCGGGTGGCAAGGTGCATGTGAACGGCCGGCGCGCGAAGCCGTCCCATGAACTGCGCGTCGGCGACCGGCTGGAGATCACCCGCGGCGCCGAGCGTTACCAGATCGTGGTGCGTGCGCTGGCCGCAAAACGCGGTTCCGCCAGCGCCGCGCGACAGCTTTATGAGGAAACCGCCGCCAGCCGTGATACCCGCGCGCGGCACGGGGCACTGCGCAAACTCGCCGCCCTGGTGAGCCCCGCGCCCTCCAAACGCCCCGACAAGAAATCCCGCCGGCTCATCCATCGCTTCAAGCAGGGCCTGTGAGCACCCGGCTGCCCGGGAGCCAGCCATGGAAAATGTTTCATATTGACCTCGCAAAATATTAATTTACTTATATAATACAATAAGTTATATAAACATTATTGTTTCATGTATTGTTTCAGCATGGCTGAATCGCTGGACATAATGACTTTACTTGCCCGCCGGGGCGTCATGTCGGCGGGCGAGCTGCTGCGGACCCTGGATACCAGCCGGCCCACCCTTTCGCGACTGATCAAGGGGCTGAAGGGGCAGGTTGTACGCATCGGCCGACGGCGCGGCGCGCGCTACGGAGTCTATCGCCGAATACCGGACATACCGTCACAGTTGCCGGTGTATCGGGTAAACCAGGCGGGGCTGGTTGAACGTGTCGCCAGCCTGCACCTTCTGGCAGGCGGCGGCTGGCACTGGCTGGAGCAGGCGCAAAGCACAGGCGATGTATTCGAAGGGCTGCTGCCGGTGGTTGCAGACATGGCGCCCCAGGGCTATCTCGGCCGGCGCTTTGCGGATATCCATGCTGAGCTTGGCGTGCCGCGCCGTTTGCAGGACTGGAATGACGATCACCGTCTCATGGCCGTGGCGCGGCGCGGTGAGGATTGCGCGGGCGATTTGATTATCGGCGAAGAATCCCTGGACCGTTTCTCGGCGCAAGCGCGCGCGCCGGTGGCCCGCGAAGACTATCCGCGTCTGGCGCGCGCCGCCGCCGCGGGTGCGGCCGGCTCTTCCGCCGGCGGCGAACAGGCCAAGTTCACCGCCTGGACCGGTGCACACCACGTCATTGTGAAATTCACTCTCGGCGACGGCAGCCCCACCGATCAGCGCTGGCGCGATTTACTGGTGTGCGAATCGCTGGCCCTTGAGGCATTGCAGGCGCACGGCATTCCCGCCGTTGTCTCGCGCATCATGGATCTCGGTACTCAGCGGTTTCTGGAGGTGGAGCGTTTCGACCGGGTGGAGGCGCGCGGACGGCGCGGTGTGCTCACCGCCGGCCCGCTGGATGACAGCCTGTATGGTCAACGTGACAACTGGCCGGCGCTGGCCGGTCGTCTGGCACGGGATGGCTTGCTGACGGCGGAGGATGCGCGCCGTATCCTTTTACTGGAAGCCTTCGGCGAACTCATCGGCAACAGCGACCGGCATTTCGGCAATCTCGCCTTTTTTGCAGACGCTTTGCGGAACGCGCCCCGGCTGGAACTGGCACCGGCCTACGACATGCTGCCCATGGCGTTCGCGCCACAAAATGGTATCGTGCCAGACGTACCCACCGGCCGCGAGCACCCGCGCGCGCAGGTTTTGGAGGTATGGCCGGAAGCCGCGGCACTCGCGGCTGAATTCTGGCAACGCGTGGCCGGGGATGAACGCATCAGCGCTGCCTTCCGCGAGCTGGCTGCGCGGCCGCCTGACTGAAGAGCCGCAGCATTGCAGCACCAGCGGAAAACAGTTGTCTTCGGTGGCATGACATAGTCTCCAAAACAAGGAACCGCGGGTTCATGGCCCAATCCCAACCGCTCTCGCCCAATGAAATCCGCGACCGCGCGTTGCGCTTCGCCCGGGAATGGGAAAGCGAACGGCGCGAGAAGGCGGAGGCTCAGACCTTCTGGAACGAGTTCTTCAACGTCTTCGGCATCAGCCGGCGGCGGGTGGTGTCCTTTGAAGAGCCGGTAAAACACCTGCGCCAGCGCCTGGAAACCGGCGATTTGTCTGCGAAGGGCGGCAAGGGCGGGCATGCCGGATTCATTGATCTTTTCTGGAAAGGCACGCTCATCGCGGAACACAAATCCGCGGGCAAGGACCTGGATACCGCCTACCAGCAAGCGCTCGATTATTTCCCTGGTCTGCAAGAGCGCGACCTGCCGCGCTATGTGATTGTTTCCGATTTCGCGCGTATCCGCCTTTACGATCTGGAAGCGGCCAACCGCGCGCTGCGTTCGCGGTCACCGGGAAAGTGACCGACATGCCGCGTCCCGTCACACCGCTTATCGCCGTGGACATCATCATCGAGCTGCTTGATCACGCCGGATACATCGTGCTCATCGAGCGGCGCAATCCGCCCCTGGGCTGGGCGCTGCCGGGCGGCTTCGTGGATGTGGGCGAAACCCTGGAACGGGCCGCCCAGCGCGAGGCTCTGGAAGAAACCGGACTCAGGGTGAAACTCAAGGCGCTGCTGGGCTGTTATTCCGATCCGGCGCGCGATGCCCGCGGCCACACCGTGAGCGCGGTGTATGTGGCCGAAGCGCGGGGTGAGCCCCGGGCCGGCGATGATGCCGCCAAGGCGGCGGCGTTCGATCCGCTGCAGCCACCCAAACTCGCGTTCGATCACGGACTCATCCTTTCCGACTACCGGCGTTTCCGTGAGACCGGCATGTCCGCACCGCCGCGTCACGGATAAATGCAGCCCGGCGGATGAGTGATACCTCGTTCCTGGACTATGTGCTGGGGCAACTGGCCGGCGCCCGCCGGGTGAGCATGCGGCCCATGTTCGGCGGTCACGGCCTGTACCTCGAGGGCGCGTTTTTCGGCATCGTCCACGCAGGCGCGCTGTATTTCCGCACCGACGCCGCCAGCCGCGCGCAATATGTGCAGGCCGGTTCGCGTCCGTTCAATCCCCGCGGCCGCAAGGAACTGCATCGCTACTACCAGGTGCCGGTTGAGATCCTGGATGATCCGCAGGCGCTGACGGCCTGGGCATTGCAAGCGGCCCGCACCGGCAAGTGATTCACTCAGGAAAACAATGGCTTGGGGGCGGGATGCGCGGTTCTCGTATATACTGCGCGGCCTAACACGACGGCCGCCGGGTTGCCGGCCGGTGCCGGGGGCAACCGATGGTCTTTTCCACCCGCGCGAAAATCCTGTTGCTGGCGGCGTTGTTCGCGGTGGTGTGGTTCGCCAATCTGCAGTACCGCGACCTGTTCCAGACCGACGAGGGCCGCTACGCGGAGATCCCCCGGGAGATGCTGGCCACCGGCGACTGGGTGACGCCGCGGCTCGACGGGCTCAAGTACTTTGAAAAGCCGGTGCTGCAGTACTGGGCCACGGCCGTCGCCTATGAGCTGTTCGGCGAGTCCAATTGGAGTTCACGGCTGTGGACCGCGCTCACCGGTTTCCTGGGGGTCTTCATGACCGCCTGGGCGGGCGCACGGCTCTTCGACCGCAACACCGCTTGGTATGCCGCGGCGATCCTCGGCGGCTGCATCTACTACGTGATCATGGGGCACTTCAACACGCTGGACATGGGCGTGTCGTTCTTCATGTGTCTTTCGGTGTTCGCGTTCCTGTTCGCCATGCATGCCGCGGACCGTGAGCGGGTGAGTGCGCGGCGCGGCTGGATGTACCTTGCCTGGGCGGCGGCGGCGCTGGGGATGCTGAGCAAGGGCCTGGAGGCGGTGGTGCTGCCGGGTGCGGTGTTCATCATCTATATCTTGATCACCCGCGACTGGCGGCGTTGGCGGCAGCTGCATTACTACGGTGGCGTGCTCATCTTCCTGCTTATCGCCGCGCCCTGGTACCTGCTGGTAAGCCTGCGTAACCCCGAGTTCCCGTATTATTTCTTCGTGTACGAGCACTTCACCCGCTTCCTGACGCCGGTGGCGCACCGCTATGGGCCATGGTGGTATTTCATCCCGGTGCTGCTGTTCGGTCTGCTGCCCTGGTGGCCGCAGTCGTTGCGGGCGGCGGCACGCCTGCGTAGACGCGGAAGCCCGGCGGCTGCGCCGGGTTTCGATCACCGTCTGTTCCTGTGGATCTGGTGCATCTTCGTGCTGGTGTTCTTTTCGTTTTCCGATTCCAAGCTGGCCAGCTATATCCTGCCCATCTTCCCGGCGCTTGCCCTGCTGCTGGGGTACGAACTCGCCCAGCATCGCCGCGGCGATGTGCTGGTGAGCGCGCTCTTGTGCATGGCGCTGGCGATCGTCGCGCTGTGGCTGGCGCCGCTGTTGCGCCGCGACGGCGGCGCTGTAACGCTGGAGCTCTACAGGGCGTTCCTGCCCTGGCTCATGGCCGGCTGCGCGCTGCTGCTGGGACTCTCCATAGCGGCATTCCTGCTGGCGTATCTCCACCGGCCCGGCGCGGCGGTGGCGCTGCTGGCGGCCGGGTTACTGCTGGCGACGCAAGTGGTGACCAGCGGCGCGCAGGTCCTGTCGCCGGTGTATTCCGGCCGTTCGCTGGCGACGCAGATCGGTGCCGACAACCGTCCGGGCATACCGTTCTACAGCATCAATGATTACCAGCAGTCGCTGCCGTTCTATTTGCGGCGTACGCTGACGCTGGTGGCTTATAAGGGAGAACTGGCCTTCGGCATCAGCCGCGAGCCGGGGAAATGGATAGCGGACATTGCCACCTTCATCACGCGCTGGCGGCAGGATGCGCAGGCGCTGGCGGTGATGCCGCCGGAGACCTATGCCATGCTGGAGAAGCAGGGCCTGCCCATGCAGGTCATCGCCCGTGATCCACAACACATCGTGGTGAGGAAGCCATGAACCTGATCAGTTTCCTGCTGGTGCTGACCGGCGTGCTGCTCAACGCGGCGGCGCAATTGCTGCTCAAGGCGGGTGTCAGCCACATGGGCGTCATCAGACTGCAGTTCAACACCATCCTCAGCGCTGGCTGGAAGCTGGCTTTCGAACCGCACATCCTCGGCGGACTCGCCTGTTATGCGGTGAGCGTGGTGGTATGGATACTGGCGTTGTCGCGGGTACAGGTCAGCATCGCCTATCCGATGCTGTCGCTGGGCTACGTGGTGACCGCGGTGGTCGCCTGGGCGTTGCTGGGGGAAGCCCTGAGCGCCATGCGACTCACGGGTATCGCGGTGATCATCGTCGGGGTCTATCTGGTCGCCCGCAGCTGATTGCGCGGGGCCCGGCATACGCGCGGCAGTGCCGCGGACCAGGCTGTTTCCCGGAACGCCTGCCTGGTTTTTCACGTCCGCACCGAATCAAATTGGCGAAGACTATATAAGTGAGAAGGTGATGAGCGAATATCTGCCGTTTACGCGTCCGACCATTGATGAGGAGACCATCCAG
>JAGWNO010000151.1 GCA_028871235.1 Gammaproteobacteria bacterium | reverse complement strand
CTACACTATCCGGGCACGGTGCGAGCAGGCGGTTTCTGAACTAAACCCCGTAAGTCTCTGGAATCCATCGTCATTTCCCTTGCTTTTTTCGGGCGGGCCTGCCGCTGGTCCGACGGTTACTTTTGACGCCGACATGAACGCATCCTACCAGCAGCGTTACCAGAGCACCCCGCTTTCCGGCGGCAACGCGACCTATGTCGAAAGCCTTTATGAGCAGTTCCTGAAAAATCCCGAGACTGTAACGGCAGCATGGCGCGAGTATTTCAGCGGCGTGCAGGCGGCTTCACCGGGTGCGGCGGAGCAGCCGCGCGGCCCGCTGGAAGCCGAGCTGCTGGCGCGCGCCCAGGACCGCCGCCCGGCGGCCGCCGGCAACGGCGGCGTGCATCCCGAAGCGGCGGAAAAACAGGCCGCGGTCATCAAGCTCATCGAAGCCTTCCGCGGCCGCGGCCATCTGCACGCCAGGCTGGACCCGCTGGGGCTGCATGTGCCGGCGCCGGCGCCGGATCTGGAACTGGCCTTCCACGGCCTCGGCGACCGCGACATGGACACGGTGTTCAGCACCGTGTCGCTCACCGGCTCCGACCGCATGCCGCTCAAGGCTATCTGGGCGATGCTGCGGCAGGTGTACTGCGGCACGGTGGGTTTCGAATTCGCCCATGTCACCGACAGCGACGAGCGGCTCTGGCTCAAGCAACAGATCGAGGCCAGTGGTGCCCGTGCCCGGCTCGGCGGCGCTGAGAAACTCGCCATCCTGCAGTCTCTCACCGCGGCGGAAGGCATGGAGAGATACCTGCATACCAAGTATGTGGGCCAGAAGCGCTTCTCGCTGGAAGGCGGCGACTCCCTGATCGTCATGCTGCATGACCTGGTGCGCCAGAGCGGCCGGCAGGGCGTGCAGGAGCTGGTGATCGGCATGGCGCACCGCGGACGCCTGAACGTACTTATCAATGTGCTGGGTAAATCCCCGCGGGAGATCTTCTCCGAATTCGAAGGACTGTACGATCCCGGGCAGAAGGACGGCTCCGGGGATGTGAAATATCACCTGGGTTTTTCATCGGACGTGAAGACCGCCGGCGGCAGCGTGCATGTGGCGCTGGCCTTCAACCCTTCGCATCTGGAGATCGTGAATCCGGTAGTGGAAGGCTCGGTGCGCGCGCGCCAGGATCGCCGCGGCGATGTGCATGGCGCGCAGGTCATCCCGGTGCTGATCCACGGCGATGCGGCCCTCGCCGGCCAGGGTATCGGCATGGAGACCCTGCAGCTGTCCCAGGCGCGCGGTTTCCACACCGGCGGCACGCTGCATCTGGTCATCAACAACCAGATCGGTTTCACCATCAGCAATCCGCACGACGCCCGCTCGACACCATATTGCACCGACCTCGCCAAGATGCTGGAAGCACCGGTGCTGCATGTGAACGGCGATGACCCCGAAGCCACGGTGTTCGTCACCCGTCTGGCACTCGACTACCGCCAGAAATTTCACAAGGATGTGTTCATCGATCTGGTGTGTTACCGCCGGCATGGCCACAATGAGGCGGACGAACCGGCGGCCACCCAGCCGGTGATGTACCACACCATCAAGAACCACCCGACCACGCGTACCCTGTACGCAGAGCGGCTGCAGCAGCAGGGCCTGGTCAGTGCCGATACCGTGAACACCATGGCGGAGGCCTACCGCGGCGATCTGGATGCCGGCAAGCCGGTGGCGCCGGATATCACCGAGCATGTGCCGAACACTTTCACGGTGGACTGGAGCCGCTACCAGCAGCACCGCTGGGACGAGGGCGTGGATACCGGGCTCACGGCGGAACGTCTCAAGCCGCTGCTGGAAGCCATGAACCGTGTGCCGGACGGCATCGTGCCGCACCCCAGGGTGGCACGCATCTACGACGAGCGCCGCAAGATGGCGGCGGGCAAGGTGCCGGTGGACTGGGGCTGCGCCGAGATCCTGGCCTACGCGAGCCTGCTCACCGAGGGTTATCCGGTGCGGCTCACCGGCCAGGACACCGGCCGCGGCACGTTCTTCCACCGCCACGCCGTGATCCACAACCAGACCGACGGCAGCACCTATGTGCCGCTCGCACATCTCGCCGCCGATCAGCAAGCGTTCACGGTGGTGGATTCGCTGCTCTCGGAGGAAGGCGTGGTGGGTTTCGAATACGGCTACAGCAGCGCGGAACCGCACGCGCTGGTGATCTGGGAAGCCCAGTACGGCGATTTCGCCAACGGCGCGCAGGTGGTGATCGATCAGTTCATTTCCGCCGGCGAGGCCAAGTGGGGCAGGCTATGCGGCCTTACCCTGTTCCTGCCGCACGGCTACGAGGGCGCCGGGCCGGAGCATTCCTCGGCGCGTCTGGAACGCTATCTGCAGCTGTGCGCGGAGCACAACATGCAGGTGTGCGTGCCGTCCACGCCCGCGCAGATGTTCCACATGCTGCGCCGCCAGGTGATGCGCCTGTTTCGCAAGCCGCTGGTGATCATGACGCCCAAGAGCCTGTTACGTCACAAGCTGTCGGTATCGGCCCTCAGGGATTTCACCCATGGCCGTTTCCAGGTGGTGATCGCGGAGAGCGACGACATCAAGCCGGCCAAGGTGGAACGCGTGGTGTTCTGCGCCGGCAAGGCGTACTACGATCTGCTGGAAGCGCGCCGCGCCGGCAAACTGGATGACGTGGCCATCGTGCGCATCGAACAGCTGTATCCGTTCCCGCAGGTCGAGTACGCGCAGATGATCGCTCTCTACGCCAATGCACGCGATATCGTGTGGTGCCAGGAAGAGCCGCAGAACCAGGGCGCCTGGTACCAGATCCGTCACCGCCTGCAGGAACCCCTGAAGGCGCGCCACACCCTGCGCTACGCGGGCCGTGCCGCCTCCGCATCGCCGGCGGCGGGTTATGCGCAGCTGCACGTGCAGCAGCAGAAGGCGCTCATCCAGGAAGCGCTCGCCGCCGCCGGTCACCAGGAGTCCGTGCAGCAGAACACCAAGTCTAAAGCCGTCTCGGAGCAGGCATGAGCATCGAAATCAAAGTCCCGCAGTTACCCGAATCCATACAGGACGCGACCCTCGTCAGCTGGCACAAGCAGCTTGGTGACGCAGTCAAGCGCGATGAGAATCTGGTGGATATCGAGACCGACAAGGTGGTGTTGGAATGTCCGGCGCCTGTTGACGGCGTGCTCCAGGAGATCCGCATCAAGGGCGGCACCACGGTCACGGCCGGCCAGGTGATCGCGATCCTGGAGGAAGGCAGGGCCGCCGCGGCAAAAGCCGCGGTGAAACCGGCCACCGCCGAGTCACCGCCGCTGAAAGCCGCCACCGCGATCGCAGCAGACGCTGGGAGCGGGCCGGCGGGGGGCGGGACCGACATGCCATTGAGTCCCTCGGTACGCCGGCTGCTGGAGGAAAACCGGCTGGATCCCGCCGGTATCCGCGGCAGCGGCCGTGACGGCCGCCTCACCAAAGGCGACGTGCTGGACCACCTCAATAAGGACGGAGACCGGGCACCGGTCGCGGCGCCCGCCGTCGCCATGACTGCGGCGCCCGCTGCGCGTCCGCCATCCGGCAATCGCGGGGAGCGACGCGTGCCCATGACGCGCATGCGCGCACGCATCGCCGAGCGTCTCACCGAATCGCAGACCAGCACGGTGATGCTCACCTCATTCAACGAGGTGGACCTCTCCAGGGTGATGGAGCTGCGCAGCAGATACAAGGACAGATTCGAGAAGCAGCAGGGCGCGAAGCTCGGTTTCATGTCGTTCTTCGTCAAGGCGGTGGTGGAGGCCCTGAAGAAATACCCGGTGGTGAATGCCTCGGTGGAGGGCACGGACATCATCTATCACGACTATTGGGATATCAGCGTGGCCGTATCCACGCCCCGCGGCCTGGTCACGCCGGTGCTGCGCGACGCCGACCAGATGGGTTTCGCGGAGATCGAGAAGACCCTGGCGGACATGGCGGCCCGCGCCCGTGACGGCAAAATTTCCATGCAAGAGCTCACCGGCGGCACCTTCACCATCACCAATGGCGGGGTGTTCGGTTCGCTGTTCTCGACCCCCATCATCAACCCGCCGCAGAGCGCCATCCTCGGCATGCATGCCATCAAGGAGCGGCCCATGGCGGTGGACGGCCAAGTGCTCATCCGCCCCATGATGTACATCGCCATCACCTACGATCACCGCATCATCGACGGCCGTGAGGCCGTGCAGTTCCTCGTGACGGTCAAGGAATGTCTCGAGGATCCCGCCCGCATGCTGTTGGGGGTTTGAGCCATGGCAGACTCTTTCGACGTCGTCGTCATCGGCGGCGGGCCGGCAGGCTACCCGGCCGCGATCCGCGCCGCACAGAACAAGCTCAGCGTCGCCTGCATCGACGAATGGAAGAACCGCGACGGCACCATGTCCTTCGGCGGCACGTGCCTCAACGCCGGCTGCATTCCCTCCAAGGCACTGCTCGAGTCG
>JAGWNO010000150.1 GCA_028871235.1 Gammaproteobacteria bacterium | reverse complement strand
TGACTGGCACGCGCTCACTACCAATTACGAACAGTCACGCGATATAGAGGCGAGCGTGTGGGAGATGCTGGTGGACTGGCTGGCCGTGGGCGTGGATCCGGGCAAGGCCAAGCTCTTCATCCAGTCACGCATCCTGGAACACGCAGAGCTGCACCTGTTGCTGTCCATGGTGACACCGCTTGGCTGGTTGGAACGCGTGCCCGCCTACAAGGACCAGCAGGACCAGCTCAAGGACCGCGACCTGACCACCTACGGCTTCCTCGGTTATCCGGTGCTTATGAGTTCTGACATCCTGGCGTACAAGGCGGGGTGGGTGCCGGTGGGTGAGGACCAGGTGCCGCACGTGGAGCTGACGCGCGAGATCGCCCGCCGCTTCAATTTCGTGTTCGGTCGCGAACCGGATTTCGAGAGCAAGGCCGAGGCGGCAGTCAGGAAACTCGGCAAGAAGAACGCCAAACTCTACAGCGAACTGCGCAAGCGCTACCAGGAGCAGGGCGATACGCAGGCGTTGCAGACCGCCCATGCGCTGCTGGCCGGCAACCAGAACCTGACGCTCGGCGATCGGGACCGGATGCTGGGCTATCTCGAGGGCGGCGGGCGCGCAATCCTCACGGAGCCGCAACCGCTGCTCACGGAAGCGGCGCGCATGCCGGGTCTGGACGGACGCAAGATGTCAAAATCCTACGGCAACACCATCAGCCTGCGTGAAGAACCACAGCAGGTGGAAGAAAAGCTGCGTACCATGCCCACCGATCCGGCGCGTGTGCGACGCAGCGATCCAGGTAATCCTGAGAAATGCCCGGTATGGGAATTCCACAAAGTGTATTCCGACGAGGCCACTCGTGATTGGGCGTGGAAAGGTTGCACCAGCGCCGGCATCGGCTGCCTGGAGTGCAAGCAGCCGGTGATCGAGTCGGTGCTCAAGGAACTCAAACCGATCCGCGACCGCGCCCGGGAAATCGAGGCCAACCCGGAAATGGTGCGCGGCATCATCAGCGACGGTTGCGAAGCGGCCCGCAGCGTCGCCCACGACACCATGGAAGAAGTGCATCAGGCCATGGGCCTCAATTACAGGTGAAACCGCTGATGCAGCAGCAACCTGCCGGGAATGCAATGCAAGCCACGCCACCGCCGGCGGCACCGCAACAGGCGGAGATGCCGTTCGCTATGGTGCAGGGCGAGCCGGTTACCAGCCTGCCGCGGGATCTGTACATCCCGCCGGACGCCTTGGAAGTATTCCTGGAGGCTTTCGAAGGACCGCTCGATCTGCTGCTGTACCTGATACGCCGCCAGAACCTGAACATACTGGATATCCCGATCGCCGAGATCACCCGGCAATACATGGAATACATCGAACTCATGGAGGTGTTGCGCCTGGAACTGGCGGCTGAATATCTGGTGATGGCGGCCATGCTGGCGGAGATCAAGTCGCGCATGCTGCTGCCGCGGCCGCCGCCGGAAGAAGGTGAGGAGGAGGATCCGCGTGCCGAGCTGATACGCCGCCTGCAGGAATATGAGCGTTACAAGACTGCCGCTGAGGATATCGATTCGCTGCCGCGCGTGGGCCGCGATGTCTATGCCACCGCCGCCGAGGTGGGCGAGCGCAAGGTGGTGCGGCTGGTGCCGGAAGTGACCATGAAGGAGCTGCTGGTGGCTTTCAAGGAGGTGCTGCGTCGCGCCGAGATGTTTTCCCATCACCATGTGCAGCTGGAACCATTGTCGGTGCGGCAGCGTATGGCGGATGTGCTGGCGCGCCTGCAGGACAGCGGGTTCCTGGAATTCACCTCACTGTTCACGCCGGAAGAAGGCCGCCGCGGAGTAGTGGTGACGTTCCTGGCGATGCTGGAGCTGCTCAAGCAGACACTCATCGAGCTGGTACAGGCGGAAACTTTCGGTCCCATCCATGTGAAGGCGGCGGGGGCTATTGACGTGGACTTGTCCACGCTCAAGATTGAAGGAGAGAATTGATGACGGCGAAGCTGTCGCAGCTCAAGAACATCATCGAAGGCGCATTGCTGGCCGCCGGGCGCCCGCTCAGTATCGACGAACTCATGGCGCTGTTCATCGATGCGGAGCGTCCGGGCCGCAATCAGGTGCGCGAAGCGCTGGACAACCTGCGCGTGGAATTCGAGGAACGCGGCATCTCACTGCGGGAGGTTGCCAGCGGCTTCCGCATCCAGGTGAAGCAGGAGCTGGCGCCGTGGATATCGCGCCTGTGGGAAGAGCGGCCGGCACGTTATTCGCGCGCGCTGCTGGAGACGCTGGCGCTCATCGCCTATCGCCAGCCCATCACCCGCGGCGAGATCGAGGACGTGCGCGGTGTCGCCGTCAACACCCATATCATGCGCACCCTGCAGGAGCGCGGCTGGATCCGCCTGGTCGGTCACCGCGACGTGCCCGGCCACCCGGAGATGTTCGGCACTACCAGGGAATTCCTGGATTATTTCAGTCTGAAAAGCCTGGACGAGCTGCCGACCCTTGCCGCTCTCCGGGACATCGACAGCCTTAATGTGGAACTGGACCTGGGTGACGACAATATGCTGCGGCCGGTGGTGGCGGACGCGGACGAACCCAGTGGGGATGATGCAGCTTTCGCGGAGGATGGCGATTCACCGCTGCGGGTCCGCGGCGATGCGTCCGCGCCCGTGGGGGAGCCTGATGCGGACGACCCAGGCCCGACCGCACGTTCATGAAGCCGGCGGCAGCCAAACCGGAACGCATCCAGAAACTGTTGGCAACGGCCGGATTCGGTTCACGCCGCGAGATCGAGGGTTGGATCAGCGCCGGTCGGCTCACGGTCAACGGTCGGCCTGCGAAACCCGGCGACCACATCACGTCCACCGATCGCATTGCCCTGGATGGGCGCCTGCTCAAGATGCTGGCCCACAACGTGCCGGACGAGCGCCGCGTCATCCTCTATCACAAGCCGGAGGGTGAACTCACCACCCGCAAGGATCCGGAAGGCCGGCCCACGGTGTTCGAAGCACTGCCGCGCCTGCGCCGCGGCCGCTGGGTGGCGGTGGGACGCCTCGATACCAACACCTCGGGCCTGCTGCTGTTCACCAATGACGGCGAACTCGCCCACCGCCTCATGCATCCATCCACCGAAGTGGAGCGCGAATACGCAGTGCGCGTGCTGGGCCGGGTCCCGGATGAGCGGCTTGCCACCCTCACCAAGGGCGTGCGGCTGGAGGACGGCATGGCGAAATTTGACGCCGTCCACGAGGCGGGCGGCGAGGGCGCCAACCACTGGTACCACGTCACACTGCGGGAAGGCCGCAACCGGGAAGTGCGCCGCCTGTGGGAAGCCTTGGGTGTGACCGTCAGCCGGCTCATCCGCATCCGCTACGGCGCCGTCGCATTACCGCGCCACCTGCCGCGCGGCCGCTGGCGCGATGCCACTGAGAGTGAACTGTCCAGTTTATCGACGCTGGCGGGCCTTCAGACATCCGTAGAAAAACCCAAGAAGACTCCTGTGCGTCAGCTCTACAGAAAGACACTCACACGCCGCAAGCCCTGAATGGGCATCACGAGCGCCGCTATAGCCAAGCTAACCCGTGTTATTGAAATTTCTTGCACGTGTCATTTCGATCATTGCGCCTCAAACTGTTGGCCGGTGATGCCCTTGCTGTCTGAGCCAAACAGGTAGAGATAGGCCGGCAGGATCTGCTCAGGTGTGAGCAGTTTGTCGCGATCTTCTGCCGGGAACGCCTGGTGGCGCATGGCGGTGCGCACCGGACCGGGATTGATGCTGTTGAAGCGCAGGGTGCCGCGGTGCTCGGTCTCGTCGGCGAGTATCGCCGACAGTGCTTCGATTCCGGCCTTGGATACCGCGTACGCGCCCCAGTAGGCGCGCGGTTTGCGGCCCACACCGCTGGAGGTGAATGTGACTGAGGCGTCCGCCGATTTATACAGCAGTTCCAGGCAGGCCTTGGTGAGTGCGAACGGCGCGCTCAGGTTGATCTGCAGCACTTGCTGCCAGATATGCACTTCGTGGTGCTCGATGGGGGCGCGCTCGCCCAGGATGCCGGCGTTGTGCAGCAGACCATCAAGACGCCCATACTCCTTGTCCAGCGCAGCCACCAGGTCTTCGTAGTCCTTGTACTTGGCGCCCATGAGATCCATGGGATAGATGCCCGGCAGGGGACCGCCGGCTTCCAGAATTTCGTCGTATACGCTTTCCAGCTTCTTGATGGTCTTGCCCAGCAGGATGACGGTGGCGCCATGGGCGGCAAAGCCCTTGGCGACGCCGCGGCCGATGCCGTCGCCGGCGCCGGTGACCAGGATCACCCGCTGCTTGAGCAGGTCTTGCGACGGAGTGTAACCGCGGGGGATGGTGGTCATGGATGGGATTCCGCAAGTCAGGAGTGGGAGAACCGCGCCGCCTGCCGCGCGGCGGCCCAGGCGGCAAGCAGCGCGGACAACGGCGGCAATTCTAGTGGCTCGGCATCCGCGACAAAACCCCGTGTGGCGAGTTTTTTCAGTCGTTTGCGGGCCAGACCGTTGAGTATCTGCCACGCGGCCAGCGACTGCCGTT
>JAGWNO010000149.1 GCA_028871235.1 Gammaproteobacteria bacterium | reverse complement strand
AACAGGGGCGAGTTACGGGGAATTCCCGCCGGCCTGCAGGACGCAGACTGACCCAAGGAACTTTGTGTAAACGGTCATCCGGCAGGATTCTGCCGCGTGTTGTCAGCCGTTGATCCTGCGTTGCCTGGCCACTTGTTAATGGGGCGGCGTGGTTGCCGGGGTTTTCCCCGCGGCTCCGTCCAGCTGTATGCCTTCCTGCTTGAAGCGCGCCTGGATGCGTTGCACCAGTTCCGGCCCCATCACCGTGCGTCCCCACTGCTCGCCCACCTGCAGGGAGTCATGGGTGATCTGCGGCGTCATCTTGATGATCTTCTGGCCCAGTGGCGTCTTGTAGAAGGCGATGATGTGACGCACTTCGTCGTCGCTGTAGTACCTGGCGAACACCGGCACCAGTTGCTGCGTCAGCTGCTCCATGGACTGCCGGTCAGCCAGCATGTCCTTGGTCTCTTGTGCGACGATGTCGAAGGCCTTGGGCGGCAGGTCCGGATGGCTGGCTTTGAGGTTGTTGATGATCTGGTTTGCGTAGGCGTTGCCCAGCAGTTGTCCCACACGCATGCCGCCGGTCATGTTGATGAGCTGGATGATATCGGCGCGGGTCTGCGCCGGCACCGGGACGGGAGCGCCGCTGTCCGCCGCGCGGGTCGCGAACGGGATGGCGAGCAGCAGGGCTGCTAGGCAGCTGATTCTGTTCATGGACGATACCCCCCGTGGGATCTGTGGCCGGGTGATGCCGCAGTCGTGCGGCACTATCCCACCTGGCAGGATGGGCCGCAAGCGTAAATGCAAAAGCCGGCACGCAGCCGGCTTTTTCTGGAACGCGTTGGCCTACGCCTTGATGGCGTGGACGCGCTCGTTCAGGCGGCTCTTGTGGCGCGCCGCCTTGTTGCGATGCAGCAGTCCCTTGTCGGCCATGCGGTCGATGACCGGTACGGCTTCCTTGTAGGCCGCGGCGGCTTCCGCCTGCTTGCCCTCGGCGGCGAGCTTCGCCACCTTCTTGATATCGCTGCGCACCATGGAGCGCAGCGCCGCATTGTGCTCGCGATGGTTCTCCGACTGGCGGGCGCGCTTCTTCGCTTGCTTGGTATTGGCCAAAGTCCGGACTCCTGAAACATGCCTGGCGGCCGCCATGCGGGCGGCCGGAAAGGGTGCGTACTATACGGATTTCACGCCATCGGCGCAACGCAAAACCGCGCCATAGGCGACGGGCATGAAGCCGTTCCGCATGGCGGCTGGGCACGAAGGCCGGTATTATGCTCAGCCTCTGAGCGCCCTGGATTTCAGGACCTGAACCGCATGTCCCGCGCCCTGTTCAAGGCCACCTCCCTCGTGGGTGGCATGACCCTCATCTCGCGCATCACCGGTTTCGCCCGGGACATGGTGCTGGCACGCTATTTCGGCGCCGGCATGGTCATGGACGCGTTTTTCGTGGCCTTCAAGATACCCAATTTCATGCGTCGCACTTTCGGCGAGGGGGCGTTCTCGCTGGCCTTCGTGCCGGTGATCTCCGAGTACAAGACCACCCGCGAGCACGAAGAGGTGCGGGAGCTGACGGACCGGGTAGCCGGCAGCCTCGGGCTGGTGCTGGTGGGCATCACCCTCGTGGGCGTCATCGCCGCGCCGGTGCTGGTGTGGATCTTCGCCCCCGGATTCAGCGTCCACGCGAGCAAGTACGCGCTCACGGTCGCCATGGTGCGGGTGACTTTCCCCTACCTGATGTTCATTTCGCTCACCGCCTTCGCCGGCGGCATCCTCAATACCTACGGCAAGTTCGGCGTGCCGGCGTTCACGCCGGTGCTGCTCAATGTGGTGATGATCGCCGCCGCCATCTGGCTGGCGCCGCACCTGTCCAATCCGGCCATGGCACTGGCCTGGGGCGTGTTCGGCGCCGGCCTGGTGCAGCTGTTGTTCCAGTTGCCATTCCTGCTGAGGATCAGGCTGCTGCCGCGGCCGAAGCTCGGCGCCGGCCATGAAGCGGTACGGCGCATCATGCGACTCATGCTGCCGGCGCTGTTCGGCTCCTCGGTGTCGCAGATCAACATGGTGGTGGACACGCTCATCGCCTCGTTCCTCGCCACCGGCAGCGTCAGCTGGCTGTATTACTCTGACCGGCTCATGGAGTTCCCGCTGGGGGTGTTCTCCATCGCGCTCGGCACGGTGATCCTGCCGCACATGGCGCAACACTATGCGGCAAAATCCGCGGCGGGATTCGCGGCGACCCTGGATTGGGCGCTGCGTCTCACCATGGTGGTGGTGGTGCCGGCCGCGGTCGGCCTGTTCTTCATGGCCGGACCCTTGCTGGTGACGCTGTTCCACTATGGCGCGTTCAACACCCACGATGCGCGCATGGCCACCGCCAGCCTCACGGCCTACGCATTCGGACTGCTGGGTTTCACCCTGGTGAAGGTGTTCGCGCCCGGTTTTTACGCGCGCCAGGACACGCGCACCCCGGTCAGGATCGGCGTGATCGCGGTGCTCGCCAACATCCTGCTCAATTTCGTGATCACGGTACCCTGGGCCATGCACGGATGGACAGCGCCGCATGCGGGTCTGGCGCTGTCCACCTCGCTCGCGGCCTTCATCAATGCCTGGTTCCTGTACCGCGAGCTGCGCAAGCGCGGCATCTATGCACCGACCCCGGGCTGGCGGCCGCTGTTGTGGCGGGTGACGGGCGCCAATCTGGTGATGGGCGTGATCCTGTGGTGGGGCGTGGGCAAGCTGGATGTGTGGGTCGGCCGGGATGCGCTGCACCGCGGTCTGTGGCTGGCGTTCTGGATGGTTACGGCGATGCTGGCGTATTTCGCCGTGCTGTTCCTGGCCGGCTTCCGTGTCCGCCACCTGCGCATGCATAAAACCGGAGACGCGGGATGACACCTATATATAACGTTCCGGAGCGGCGGCGATGCGGCTGGTACGCGGCCTCGCGGGCCTGAAACCCGGCCAACGGGGTTGTGTGGCCACCATCGGCAACTACGATGGCGTGCATCTGGGTCACCGGGCGGTGCTGCGGGAGCTGGCGGTGCGTGCCCGCGCCCTGGATCTGCCGGCGACGGTGGTGGTGTTCGAACCCACGCCGCAGGAGTTTTTCGCGCCGGCCAGTCCGCCGGCGCGGCTTACCACTTTCCGCGAAAAGTGGCAGGCGCTTTCCGGTTGCGGCATGGACCGGGTGCTGTGTCTGCGCTTCGACCGGAGGCTCGCGGACATGCCGCCGGAGGCGTTCATCGAACGCATCCTGGTGCAGGGTCTCGGCGTGCGCCACCTGGCGGTGGGCGACGATTTCCGTTTCGGCCGGCAGCGCGCCGGCGGTTTCGCGCTGCTCAGGGACGCCGGCCGGCGCGCCGGCTTCGAGGTGGCTGATACGCCGCCGCTGCTGGTGGATGGCGAGCGGGTGAGCAGCACGCGCATCCGCGAATGTCTCGCCGCCGGCGACATGCGGCAGGCGGCCGGATTGCTGGGCCGGCCCTATGCCATGAGCGGCCACGTGGTGCCGGGCGAGCGTCTGGGGCGCACGCTGGGGTTTCCCACCGCCAACATCTTCCCCCGGCAGCCAGTGCTGCCGGTGCGCGGCATCTTCGCGGCGGCGGTGCAGGGCATCGGTACATCAGCCCGTTACGGCGCCGCCTATGTGGGCAGCCGGCCGGCGGTGGGCGGACGACGGCCCGTGCTGGAAGTGTTTGTGCTGGATTTCGCCGGCGAGCTGTACGGCCGGCGGCTGCGGGTGGAATTCCTGCAGCGGTTACGGGAGGATGCCGGTTTCGCGAGCCTGGATGAGCTCAAGCAGCAGATCGGCCGCGATGTGGATGCCGTCCGCAGCTGGCTGCGGCAGCAGGGCCTGAATTGAAACCTGACGATGACCCCTGGATGGATGACACAGTGACCGATTACAAACACACCCTCAACCTGCCGCGCACGGATTTCCCCATGAAGGCGAACCTGCCGCAGCGCGAGCCGGAGATGCTGAAACGCTGGGCCGGGCAGGATATCTACGCCGCTATCCGCAAGGCGCGCAGCGGCCAGCGGCGGTTCGTCCTGCAGGACGGCCCGCCGTACGCCAACGGCGACATCCATATCGGGCATGCGGTCAACAAGATCCTCAAGGATATGGTGGTGAAGTCGCGCAGCCTGGATGGCTGCGATGCGCCCTATGTCCCGGGCTGGGACTGCCACGGCCTGCCCATCGAGCAGCAGGTGGAGAAGAAACTCGGCCGGGTGGGTCAGAAAGTCGGGACCAAGGCGTTCCGCGCCGCCTGTCGCACCTATGCCGGTGAACAGGTGGACCGCCAGCGCGAGGATTTCAAGCGGCTCGGTGTGTTGGCTGATTGGGACCACCCGTATCTCACCATGGATTTCAAATACGAAGCCGACCAGCTGCGGGCGCTGGCCGAGATCATCCGCCGCGGACACCTGTATAAGGGACTTAAGCCGGTGCACTGGTGCCTGGACTGCGGCTCGGCCCTGGCGGAAGCGGAGGTGGAGTACGAAGACAAGGTTTCGCCGTCGGTCTATGTGATGTTTCCGGTCGCAGATGAAAAAGAGTTCCTGGCGAA
>JAGWNO010000007.1 GCA_028871235.1 Gammaproteobacteria bacterium | reverse complement strand
CAACCGGTTGGTAGCGAGCTGAAGGCGCACACCGCGGTATTTTTCATTGGAAAGGATGGCTGCTCTCGCCAGTGCTTCCCGTAAGGCTTGGCGTTCAGCGGTAAGGGTTTTATCGCCCCCCTTGGGAACCACCCTGTCGTATTCCGGGAAACGGCCGTCTATCAGCTTGGAGGTAAACCTCAGCCCTGGCTGCTGCACCCGAAGGTGGTTGGTTCCCAGTTCAATATGCGCGGATTCATCACTTTCACCCAGCAGCCGCTGTAGTTCCAATACACCCTTGCGGGGCAGGATAACCTGCTGGGGAGACATGCTACCGAGCTCCGTTTCCAGGTCGCACAACGCCAGTCTGTGCCCATCTGTCGCCACAGCCCGCAATCGCTTTTCACTGGTTTCCAACAGTAGGCCGTTTAGGTAATAACGCACGTCCTGCTGAGCCATGGAAAAGGCTGTGCGATTGATCAACTCCCGCAGTTGTTTTTGGGTAATGGAAAACCGGCATTGGGCACGGATGTCATCAACTACAGGAAAATCGGCTGCCGGCAGTGTCGCTAAGCTGAAACGGCTGCGACCAGAGCGTAGGACAAGTTTGCCCTTATCCAGTAGCACCGTAAGCTTCGCACCTTCTGGTAAAGCGCGACAGATATCCAATAACTTACGGGCAGGAACAGCGACTTCGCCGTTATCCTGTATGTCTACTGTGGCCTCCGCTACCAGCTCAACCTCCATATCGGTTGCCGTTACTGAAAGACCCTTATCGCTGACCGCGAGCAGGAGATTCGCTAAGATCGGCATAGTCTGGCGCCGTTCCACCACACCAACAACAGCCTGAACTGGTAGCATCAATGTATCCCGCAGCGCTTCGAATTTCATTTACACACCTGCCTTGCTCTTAATCATGCTGGATTAGGTATTTAAACTAGTAACAATAACTAGCCCGCGAAATTTTGTGGAAAACAGCGCATTTTACTTTATAATCAATGTGTTATAAGAATGTTAAACTGTGTGCATGGGGATATGCAAGCCCTTATAAAGATGTCCATGGCCTGTGGGTGAAATGTCACCCGGAATCACCCCACAGTTTATACACAGTTACTTAACCAGTTAGCGTTCTTATCAAGGTTTGGTAATCCTCATCGATCCGCGTATCCACGGAACGCAGCTCCTGAACCTTCCTGCAGGCATGCAGAACCGTGGTGTGATCCCGACCGCCGAAGGCATCCCCAATCTCCGGTAAGCTGTGACTGGTAAGCTCCTTGGCAAGACACATGGCCACTTGCCGTGGACGCGCGATGGAACGGCTGCGTTTCTTGGATAACATATCTCCTGGGCGCACGCCAAAGTACTCCGCGACGGTCTTCTGGATGTTTTCCAGGGTCACTTGGCGTTCCTGACGGGCAAGGATGTCTTTGAGCCATTCCCGGGCATGTTCCAGGGTGACATTTTGCCCGGTGAACTGGGCATTGGCGGCTACCCGCCGCAGCGCCCCCTCCAATTCACGGATGTTAGAGCTGACTTTCTGCGCGATGAAAAACGCCACTTCGTCCGGCAAGACCACATTCTCCGCCAGCGCTTTCTTCATCAGTATCGCCACCCGGGTCTCCAGCTCTGGTGGCTCAATGGGCACAGTAAGTCCCCAACCGAAGCGGGATTTGAGGCGTTCTTCCAAACCCTCCACCTCCTTCGGGTAGCGGTCACAAGTGAGGATTACCTGCTGCTGGCCTTCCAGTAGGGCATTGAAAGTGTGGAAAAATTCTTCCTGGGACCGCTCTTTCCCCACGAAAAACTGGATGTCATCGATGAGCAGCGCATCCACGGAGCGGTACTGGCGTTTGAATTCATTGATCGTGTTGTGTTGCAGCGCCCGCACCATGTCGTTGACAAAGCGCTCCGAGTGCACATAGGCCACCCGGGCCTTGGGCTTGTTTTGGTGAATCAGGTAGCCAACGCTGTGCATTAAATGGGTCTTGCCGAGGCCGACGCCACCGTAGATGAACAGCGGGTTGTAGGCCCGACCCGGATTTTCCGCGACCTGCCGGGCGGCGGCCAAGGCGAACTGGTTGGACTTGCCTTCCACGAAGCTTTCAAAGGTGTAGAGGGGATTGAGTCCGCTGCCGGGGGTGGGGATGGGCGCCACACTGGAGATTGGGGCGCCCGGTTGTTTAGCGGTCGCCATGGCGGTAACGGTTTCAGCACCCACTTCAACCAGTACGCGGCGCTCCCTGTCCTGGGCCAGTTCCCGAGCCAGATGGGAGATGCGTGGTAGGAACCGGTCGTGCACCCAGTCCATGACGAAGCGGTTCGGGGCAAGCAGGCGCAGGGTATGGCCGTCTTCCAAGGCGTGCAGGGGCCGGATCCAGGTATTGAGCTCCTGTTCTGAGAGCTCGTGTTCCAAATGATCCATACACCGCGTCCACAGCGATGCCATAGCTAACCCCCCAACCATTGCGTTTTATCGGTCGGACGTAACACCACCGGGTGGGTGCTGCGCGAAAGAGGCTTGGCAGTCTATACCGGTCAACTGCGCTTATCCACAGGCCGGAGACCACCGATTACTGCATTTGCATATTGACAGCGGAGCGCCAGCCACGTCTAATATCGCGCCTTTACCCAGGCGCGCCGGACGGCGCCGACGGGAACATTTCAGGTCGGATGTCTCGTCATGAAGAGAACTTATCAGCCCAGCAATCTGCATCGGAAGCGCACCCACGGTTTTCGTGCACGCATGGCAACGAAACGCGGCCGGCAGGTATTGAGCGCCCGTCGCGCCAAGGGCCGGGCGAGACTCTGCCCCTAAGCCTCCCCAGCGCCGGTTTCCCATCCACAGCACGGCTGCGCACGCCGGCAGAGTTCAACCGCGTGTTCCGGAGCGGCTTCCGAAGCGCGGACCCCTGTTTCAGTGTCTTTGCGTACCTGAACGGGATGACTGATGCCCGGCTAGGCATCGCTGTGGCTCGCAAGGCTGTGGCCGCCGCGGTAGACCGCAACCGCATCAAGCGGCAGGTGCGTGAGAGTTTCCGCCTGCGCCGCGCGGCACTGCCGGGGCTGGATGTCGTGGTCCAAGCCAAACCGCCGGCGGCTGCGGCGAGCAATGCGGGGATTCGCGCGAGCCTGGAATGGCACTGGCAGGAACTGGTAAAGCGATGCGCAAGCTACTGATCCTTTTAATCAGCGGTTACCGTTACCTCATCAGCCCGCTGCTGGGGCCATGCTGTCGTTTCGAGCCCTCCTGCTCCGTCTATGCTCAAGAGGCCATCAAGCGCTTCGGTGCACTCCACGGCATCTGGCTGACCATGAGACGCATCCTGCGCTGTCACCCGCTGCATCCCGGCGGCTTCGATCCCGTGCCCCGCACCAGGCATTGACATGGATAACCGCCGGCTATTCCTGATTGCGGCGCTGGTGTTCGTCGCGTTTCTGATCTACCAGGCCTGGATGCAGGACTATGGACCCCGGCCCGCGCCCGAGCCTACCTCCAGTGCCAACGCTACGTCCGCGCCGGTTATGCCCACCGCCTTGTCGCCATCCAATATCAGCGCCGGTGCCAGTGCGCTGCCATCACCCTCGTCGGTGGCGAGCACGCCCAAAGGCGAACAGATCACAGTGCGCACTGATGTCCTGGACGTGGTGATCGATACCGCCGGGGGCGACATCCGCCAGGCCGAGCTGCGCAAATATCCGGTGGAATTAACCACGCCAGATCAGCCGGTCAAGGTGCTGACCAGCGAAAGTGCGGCGTTGCTGGTGGTCCAGTCGGGACTGCAGACCCGTTCCGGTCCTGCGGCGCCGGAGCAACAAGCGCTCTACACCGCGAGCCAGAGCCAGTACACCCTGGCGCCGGATCAGAAAGGGCTGACGGTCACGCTGACATGGATGAATCCCGGGGGTCTGAAAGTTGAGAAGACCTATACGTTCACGCACGGCAGTTACCAGGTGAAACTCGCCTACACGGTACGCAATGACGCCCGGGAAGCGTGGGTCGGCTCGGAATACGCACAGATCGAGAATCACTACGTTCCCGTGAGCCACAGCCTGTTCAGCGTGCAACGCTACGATTATCAGCGCGTGGCCATCCACGGCAAGGACGGCTACAAGCAATACGAATTCTCTGATCTGCTGCAATCCCCGGTGACAGAAACTGTAATAGCCGGCTGGATTGCCGTGGTGGATCACTATTTCCTTACCGCCATCATCCCGGTGGCGCAAGGCGGCAGCACGGCGCAGAACTACTACTACACCAGGTCGCTGGGGGACTCGCGTTTCCTGGTGGGCACGCTGTCGACGCCGCAGACGCTGGCGCCGGGCGCCAGCGCCATGTTCACCGACACGCTGTTCATCGGCCCAAAACTGCAGACACATCTTGCCCACGTAGCCCCCGGACTAGAGCTCACCGTGGATTACGGCAAACTCACTATCATCGCTGAACCCATCTTCAAGCTGCTGAATCTCATCCACCGCTTCATAGGCAACTGGGGCTGGTCCATCCTGGTGCTCACATTGATTTTCAAGCTGCTCTTCTATCCGCTGAATCAGATCAGCGGGCGCTCCATGGCGAAGATGCGACGTGTGCAACCGCGCCTCAAGGCGCTGCAGGAACGCTACAAGGACGACAAGCAGCGCCTCAGCCAGGCGATGATGGAGCTGTATAAGAAGGAGAAGATCAATCCGGCGAGTGGCTGCCTGCCCATGCTCATCCAGATGCCGATCTTCTTTGCGCTGTATTACGTATTGGTGTACAGCGTAGAACTGCGGCAGTCACCATGGGTCGGCTGGATCCATGACCTGTCGGCACCGGACCCGTATTACATCCTGCCGGTGGTCTACGCGGTCGTTATGTTCATACAGTTCCAGGTTAGCCCGCAACCCACCGCCGACAAGATGCAGCGGCGCGTCATGATGGTGATGCCGCTGGCCCTTGGCGTGCTGTACGCCGTATTGCCGTCGGGTCTGGCGCTGTATTACGTGGCCAATTCAGTGCTGACGATCGCCCAGCAGTGGCACATCAATCGTGTCATCCAGCAGGACAATCACAAGCACGTCGCCAAGGACGGCTAGCGCTCTGCGTGGCAAAACGCGGAGTCACGCAACTCAATCTTTCAGGCGCGAATCAATTATCACTTCCGAGTGCAACGTCTGATGCACCGGACATTTGTTGGCAATTTCCAGCAGTCGTTGCCGCTGTTCACCACTGAGCTTGCCGGTCAGCTCAATCTCCCGCTCGAAACGATCCAGCTTGCCATCCCCGGTCTCGCATGTGGCGCAGTCGCTGGCGTGTATCTTCTCGTGCTTAAGCCGCACGATGATGGCTTCCACCGGCCATTGCTTGCGATCGGCGTACATGCGCAGCGTGATGGCGGTGCACGCACCCAGCGCGCTGCTGAGATAGCCGTAGGGCGACGGTCCGGCATCGGTGCCGCCCACATCTCTGGGCTCGTCGGCCACCAGCACGTGCGCGCCGGCATACACGTCGGTGCGGTAATGTTCCGGGCCGATATGCGCCACCACCTCGCCCTCCGCCGCCGGGCTCGCCAGCGGCTGTACCCCGAGTTCGCCCAGGTATTTGCTGGCCCAGGCGGCCAGCATCACTCCCACGTATTCCGAGTCTTCGTCCTTGCTGAGCAGGTGATCGGCGTTATTGAGGGCGACAAAACTTTTGGGATGCAGGGCGGCGGTGAAGATCTCCGCGGCATTGCTGATATCCACCGTCTGGTCCACCGGCGAGTGGAAGATCAGCAGCGGTTTGCGCAGTGCGTGGATCTTGTCCTTCCACTGCTGGTTCTTGAGGTCGTCGAGGAAGGCCTTCTTGAAATGGAACTTGCGGCCCGCCAGCAGCACGTCCGCTTCACCCTGTTTGTCCAGCAGCGTGCGCGCCGCGCCGAGCAACCCGGCGACGTGTTCGGGATTGGCCGGCGCGGCCACCGTGGCGACCGCGATGCAGCTCTTGATCCCGCTGGCCGCCTGCAGTACCGCGCTGCCACCCAGCGAGTGCCCCACCAGGATCTTGGGACCTTCGTAGTGCTCCTCCAGGAATCTCGCGGCACATACCAGATCAGCGATATTGGTGGAGAAGGTGGTGTCGGCGAAATCCCCGGCACTGGCGCCGAGACCGGTGAAATCGAAACGCAGCGTGGCGATGCCCCGCATGGCAAGCGCGCGGCAGATGTTGAAGGCGGCGCGCACGTCCTTGCCGCAGGTGAAACACGGGGCGTAGAGCGCGAAGGCCCGCGGCCTGCCGTTGGCCGGCATCTCCAGGTGGCCGGCGAGCTTCTGACCCGCGGCGTTCAGGAAGTGGACAAGTTCACCGGGCATGTCGGTCATCCTGGTTTGTCGCTATGATGCGGGCCGTTGAATTTAACCCATTTCATCCGCTGAATCCCCATGACCGCCGCCGACACCATCGCCGCCATCGCCACGCCCCCCGGCCGCGGCGGAGTAGGCATCGTGCGTGTCTCGGGGCCCGGCGTGCGGGCCATTGCCCAAGCGGTGCTCGGCCGGCTGCCGGCGCCGCGCCAGGCGGTGCTGGCGCATTTCCTGGGGGCCGATGGCATGCGTCTGGACCAGGGCCTGGCGCTGTTCTTCGCTGCGCCCGGGTCCTTCACCGGCGAAGACGTGCTGGAATTGCATGCCCATGGCGGGCCGGTGGTGCTGGACCTGCTGCTGCAGCGCACCTGTGAACTGGGCGCTCGCCTCGCGCGTCCCGGGGAATTTTCCGAGCGCGCGTTCCTGAACGACAAACTGGATCTCACCCAGGCGGAAGCCATCGCCGATCTCATTGACAGCGGGACCGCCCAGGCGGCGCGTGCCGCGATGCGTTCATTGCGCGGTGAATTCTCCGCACAGGTGCACGCCCTGGTGGAAGCGCTCATCGGCTTGCGCACCCATGTGGAAGCGACCATCGATTTCCCGGACGAAGAGCTGGATTTCCTGAGCGACGGTCAGGTGAGCAGCCGGTTTGCCGGCATCCGCACCCGCTTTGAGGCGCTCGCCGCCGCCGCGCAACAGGGCAGTCTGGTGCGCCAGGGCATCACCGTGGTGATCGCCGGCCGGCCCAACGTCGGCAAATCCAGCCTGTTGAACCGGCTGGCGGGCCATGCGGCGGCCATCGTCACCGAGGTACCCGGCACCACCCGTGATGTGCTGCGAGAGCACCTGGACCTGGACGGTATGCCGCTACACCTTATCGATACCGCCGGCCTGCGCGCGAGCGGCGATGCGGTGGAGCAGGAAGGCGTGCGCCGCGCCTGGAAGGAGATCCGCGAGGCGGACCGGGTGTTGCTGCTGGTGGACGACAGCTTGGGGCTGCAGCCGCAGGACGAACACATCCTCGCCGAACTGCCAGCTGCATTGCCGGTGACACTGGTCTTCAACAAGATCGATCTTGCCGGCCGGCCGCCAGCGTTGCAGGAGTCGGCGCCGTACCCGCAGTTATGGTTGTCCGCCAGGACAGGCGCGGGGCTCGGGCTGTTGCGCGCCCACCTCAAGCGCGCCGCCGGTTATAACGAAAGCGGCGAGGATACCTTCAGCGCCCGCCGCCGGCACCTGCAGGCACTCGCCCGTGCCCGGGAACACCTGCAGGCAGCGGCTGCGCATATCGAAAACAGCGCCCGCGAACTGCTTGCGGAGGAATTGCGGCTGGCTCAATTATGTCTGGGTGAAATCACCGGCGAATTCACCAGCGAGGATCTGCTGGGCCGGATCTTTTCGGATTTCTGCATCGGAAAGTAATCCCGGCGCGGGGCTCTAGAACCTATGCGCTTCTTCCGGAAATGAGCTGGGCAGTCTGTTTGGGGGGAAAGAACTGGGCAGCTTGTCAGGAGGGGAAGGCCGGAAAACCGGCGGGGTGTCGTGATCCCCGTGGAAAGGGCGCATGAAATCATCCCGGTCAGGCTCGTGATGCCGGTGCCCCAAACCATGCAGGCCGAAAGGCCAAAACACGGGAACGGCATAGGTCGTTGTCTGCGGAAGCTGGGGTGCGCTGGACGCATTTTGCATCTGCACGTTCTCCCAGGCGGGTTCCCGGGCATGCTGCTGCGCTGTTTGTTCGAGCGTGCGCTGGTACAACTGATTGATGCTGGCGATCCAGGCCTGAGTCCGTGCTTCTTCCTGGGGGTTCGGAGGGGGCAGGGCAGGCAGTTCCATCAGCGTCACTTTGTTTGCCTCAACGGCGGGCGCCTTGTCGCTGTAGTGCAGAACGCCTGTGCTGTCCACCCATTTATAGACATGCAAGCCGGCTGCTGCGACGGTTCCGGAGAACAGGGCCGTGAAACTGAAAACCAACAGTAAGGTACGGATTCTTGCCATGGATACCGCCATTGCTGGCGACTGCTGACAGTGAGTATAGACCCGCAGGATTCGGCCTGGTTTCAATGAATGATATTTAATGCGCCGTGCTGGCCCCGTGCATTGCGGGCCTTGGGAAGCAGCCGTGGCGCTTGAATCGGAGAAAGACGGCTTGCCGCAAACGATTCTGGAGGCGGGGTTGGCTGCGAAAGATTCTCGGCTCCTCAAAATCGAGGCAGGTGTGGACCACCTGCTTGCAAATCATCACGGCTGACTGATTAGCTTCAGCCACAGGCATGGCCAGGTTACCGGCATATTCCCCGGCTTTCGTCAATTTCACCGCCGTCGCTACAACAATCATTCATTGGCGCAGAGGCGGATAGCCGCCGTTTTCCAGCCAGCGCCCCATGCTTTCGGCATCCATGGGCCGGGCGATCCAGAATCCCTGGGCGTACTCACAGCCCCAGTTGCGCAGGGTCGCGTAGTTCTGCTCCGTCTCAATGCCCTCGGCGATGCACGTCCTGTTCAGGCTGGTGCACAGAGACAGGATGGCGTGGGTGATATTCGCGTAATCGGAGTGTGTCTGCAATTTGCGGATGAAGGACTGGTCGATCTTGACGGAATTCGTCGGGATCTGCGCCAGGTAGTTGAGGGAAGAATACTGAGTGCCAAAATCGTCAATGGCCAACTCCACGCCCAGCTGCCGCAAGGCATGCAGGATGGGTGCATTGGCATGGAAGTCCTGCATGGCCGCGGTCTCGGTGATTTCAAGGGTGAGTGCGCTCGCAGGCAGGCCGGTTTCGCGCAGAATCTTATCGATGTTGTCCGGTAGCTCATGCTCCTGCAGCTGGCGCACCGACAGGTTGACCGCGAGCTTGAGGTCATAGCCGGACGCGCGCCACAGCGCCGCCTGACGGCAGGCGGCTTGCAGTACCCAGCGGCCGATGGGAACGATCCAGCCGGTGTCTTCCGCCACCGGGATGAATTCACCGGGGGCGATGTTGCCCCGTTCTGATTCGGTCCAACGCAGCAGCGCTTCGACGCCGGTGGTGCGGCCGGTCTTGAGTTCGATGATGGGCTGGTAATGCAGCTGGAACTCGGCGTGCTGCAGCGCATGCTCGAAGGCGAGCATGAGCCGGGCCTGCCTGTGGGTGGCCTCGCCGAAATGCCGTTCGAACAGTACGCTGTTATTGCCGCCTTTTTTATGCGCTGCATACATGGAGGCTTCGGCGTGACCCAACACCGCCTCGGCGGATGTCGCGGCCTCGCTGACCACATGTACGCCGATGCTGGCGGTGAGGCGCAGTTGATGCCCGGCGGCGTCCATGGGCTGCGCGATGCAGGCGAGCCCCTCCGCTGCCAGCGCCAACGCCTCGGTTTCATCCGCCACGGGAGCAAGCACCGCGAAGCGATCACCCCACAAGCGCGCCAGAAGACGTTCTGACGGCATGCAATCCCGCATGCGCGCTGCCACCGTCTTAATGCATTCATTGGCGATCTCGGCGCCCAGGCCCTCGCTGATGAGCAGGAAACTGTCCAGATCCAGTGCATACACGGCCAGCTGCCGTGGATTCGGCAGCGCGCGCAATCGTTCGGTGAGTTGTTCGAGGAACGCCGTACGGTTTGGCAGGCGTGTAAGTGCATCCTCGCGTGCCGCCGCGAGACGCCGCGTACGATTCAGGCTTTCGCGCCAGACGACGAGCCGCGCACTGCCCAGCACCAGGATAGCCGCTATCAGGGCGATGAGCAGAATGGGCCACTCACGCAGCCACCAGTGGTACCAGAGCATGGTGGCGGGTTCCGATACGTACACCACCAGCCCGGAGCTGTCGAGGCGTTTGGCCGCCACCAGGCGGTTGCGGACATGCAGATAGACGATCGCCGACTGGCCGCCGCGGGCGAGTTCGGCGGCCGCCGCACTCTCTTCGGTCACTTCCGGCGGCGTGGGGGTGTAATGGATGCCGACATCGGTGGTGGCCCAGCTGCCATGGCGGACGCCCAGCTCGCTGACCAGGCCAATCGTCGTCTGCTCGGACATGACCACATCGGTAAACGGATGAAACCAGTCATCCACCGGCATCAGCGCCGCCAGTTCCGCCTGTATCCGGCCGTCGGCATCGCGCAGGACATAACGCACGGGCAGCAGCCACTGGCGCGTGTCAGGGTCGGACTGGACGTGGCCCAGGGCGTAGCGTCCGGGCGGCAGGGTGGTCAGCGGGGTGCGGGCCACTTCGGCCCTGGTTTCGGGCGGCACCATGCCGGTGCAGGCAAGGACACGCCCGGTTTTGTCCAGTAGCAGCACCCCGGAAATCCGGGAATTCGCCAGCAGAAAACTGTCCAGTTCCGCGTGCAGTCCGGGCGCCGACGGCTTATGGGAAACCAGGGGGGACAGATGGCCTGCGAAGCGGGCCAGATTGGCGTGGCTGTTTACCAGATACTCACTCGCCGCCGCGGTCAGGGCGTCGGTCAGGACTGCAAGGTCGCGCCGCGTCGATTCTCCGGCATAGCGCCATTCCCGGAAACTCGCCAGCAGCGTGATGCAGGCGATGGCGGCCAGCAGGGCAAGCGTTGCCCATCTGACCACGCGCAGCACATGGAACGCTTCTTGTGAGCCTTCGGTCATGTCCCATCCCAAAAACGGCGTCGCTGCTGTGCATGATACCCGGCGGCAACCTCGCCGGGATGCTGTTCGTCACCCCGGGAAACGGGCAGCAGGCAGCCGGTTGCAATTCAGATTCGTACCACAGCTTGCATATATCAGCACCCTGCCGGCCGCGGGCCCGGGCATTATTGTCAGCGGGTGCGGGGGCTGGGTTTGCGGGCCGCTCGCCGGCGAACGGGCGTAGGTACGCGCTCACGCCGCCATCCGCGTCACTCCTCGGCCAGGGATTCCACGCGGTTGCGACCGGCATGTTTAGCGCGGTATAGCGCCCGGTCGACGCGCTTGAGCATGTCACGGATATGCTCACCGGAATGGTGCTCGGTGACGCCAATGGAGACGCTGACGGAGAGCGAGCCGGTCTCGGTGGTGAACTGCGCCGCGGCGATACTGTTGCGGATGCGTTCGGCGCAGGTGCGGGCGCCGACAGCCATGGTTTCTGGCAACACCAGCAGGAATTCCTCGCCGCCGTAGCGCGCGAAGACTTCCTGGTCCGCGCCATCACGGCCCATCCGATCCATGGCGCGGATTTCACTGACTACCTGCTCGGCGAACTGCCGCAGAATATCATCGCCCACCAGGTGGCCGTGTTGATCGTTGATGCGCTTGAAGTGATCGAGATCCAGCAGGCAGATGCTGAAGGGACGGCCGGTGCGTCGCACGCGCACGCTTTCCTCCTCAAGCACCTGCACGATGTAGCGGCGGTTGTAAGTGCCGGTGAGGTCGTCGTGGATGGCGAGCTCGCGATTGCGTGCCAGCGCCTCGCCCAGCTCCTGGTTGCGCCGCGCCAGTTTCTCGCGCAACCGTCCTATGTAGCTGCCGAAGAACGCCAGCCATACGAGTGTCACCAGCAGCACTCCGGACTGCAGCAGCTCGATACGCAACATCCCGGGTGTCGCCCGGTAGTGCATGTCCCAGATGAGGATCAGCCCGTAGCCCACCAGGGTCAGCAGCGTGAACGCCAGGTACTGTTTGCGGCGCAGGCGGAACATGCCGAACAGGTACAGCACGGTGTACAGCAGCAGCATGCTGCCGCGCACCTGCGGAGTGGCCCACACCATCAGCATGGCCCAGAAAGCGCCCACCACCATCTGTGGCAGCGTCAGGCTGGGATCGCTGAAACGCAGATTGAAGCCGGAGCGGAACAGCATGAACCAGGCCAGATTGGTGGCGATCACCAGCACCACGACCAGCGCCAGCGCAGTGCCGCTGACTGCCAGCAGGCCGAGGAAGTAACAGTAGATGGCGAGCCCCAGCCACAGCGCGTAGGCGAGCGCCGCCATCAGGAAGCGCTTGAGCCGCAGCGCCTGCTTGGAGTCCTCGGGGATCAATTTCCAGGTCATGCGGGTATCTGTATATCCCAGTAGGCGTACTTTATTCCAGCTCAGGCTCAGCCGAGTATTTTTTCCCTGCGGTACAACCAGGCCGCGAGCCGCGCCAGCAACAGGCCCGCCGCCAGCGTAACCACCACCGAAACAGCCACGAAGCCGCCGCTCAGCTCTTGCCCCTTGATGAGCGCGGTCATCAGCACATCCTGGCTCATGGCGGGCACCAGCATCATCCACAGGGCCGGCTGCGCCGGGAACAGCAGCAGCGCCAGCACCGGGATAAGCGGCAGGATGAAGATGAACGACAGCCAGGTCTGGGCTTCCTTGTAGCTGCGCGTGAATGACGCCACCACCGCAAGCAGGGCGGCAATGAACAGGCAGAACGGCACCATCACCAGGAAGGCGGCGAGCGCGGCCGGCAGATCGAAATTCACGGCGATGCCGAGTTTGGCGGCGGGGAACAGGCCCTGGCACCAGTACAGCGCGAGTATGTCGAGCGCCAACGACACCGCGGAATAGAAGCTGACGGCCGCCAGTTTGCCGGCCACCAGTGTGCCGCGGGGCACGGCGGTGGTGAGCAGCGGTTCCAGCGAGCCGCGTTCACGCTCGCCGGCGGTGGTATCGATGGCGAGATAGAAGGCGCCGATAATCGCGGCGAACAGGAAAAAGTACGGCACCATGCCCAGCACCAGCACGGCGCGCGATTGCGGCGTGGATACGTCCACGTCCTCGATGGCGAGCGGTGCGATGGCGCGCGGATCCACGCCGCGCGCCAGCAGCCGCAGCGCGGCTATCTCACGGCCGTAATTCTGCAGCAAGGTGCGGGTGCGGTTGATGTTCTTGCCGGCGGCCTCCTGGGAGGCATCCATCACCAGTTCTACGGGCGCCGGCTTGCCGGCGCGGAATGCCTCGGCATATTCGCGGGGGATGACCAGCACCACGTCCGCTTTCCCGGCTTTCACCGCCTGCCGCGGATCGGCGGGCGCCGCTTCGATGACAGTGTTGTTCTGCTGCAGATAGCTCACCAGGTTGGGGGCATAGCTGGCACCACGCACCGGCAGCTTGAGCGGTTGATCCAGGTTGCCGATCTGTTTGTTGACTATGGTGTTCATCATCACCGCGTAGAACACCGGACCGAACAGCGGACCGAACACCAGCACCGTCAACAGCGTGCGCCGGTCGCGCAGGTTGTCGATCAGCTCCTTGCGGAACACGGTGCCGAAGGCGTGTCTCATGGCGCCGCTCCCGGCGCGGCATCCACCGCTTTCACGAAGGCCTCTTCCAGGTCGGTTTCGCCGCTCTGCCGGCGGATTTCATCCGGCGTGCCGCGCGCCACGATGCGCCCATGGGCGATGATCACGATGTCGTCGCACAGCGCCGCCACTTCCTGCATCACATGGCTGGAGAACAGGATGCAATGTCCCTGGTCGCGCAATCCGCGGATCAGCGTGCGCAGCACACGCGTGGCCATGACATCGAGACCGTTGGTGGGTTCGTCGAGCACGATGTTGCGGGGGGCGTGCACCAGAGCACGGGCCAGCGCCACCTTGATGCGCTGGCCCTGGGAGAAGCCCTTGGCGGGACGCTCGGCGAACTCGCTGATTTCCAGCAACGCGATGAGTTGGTCCAGGCGCTGCTGCAAGGCGGCGCCGGCAAGCCCGTTGAGCTCGCCGAAATAACGAATGTTCTCCCGCGCCGTGAGCCGCGGGTAGAGGCCGCTGGCGTGTGGCAGTACGCCCAGGCGCAGCCGTACCGCATCGCCGGCCGCGAGCGTATCGGCGCCATCCACCGTCACCGTGCCGCTGTCGGGTTTGAGCACCGTGGAGATGATGCGCAGGGTGGTGGATTTGCCGGCGCCGTTGGCACCGAGCAGTCCGGTGATGCGGCCGTCGGGCGCGCTGAAGCTCACTGCCTCGACCGCCTGCACCGCTCCAAAGCGTTTGCTGATGCCGGTGACCTGGATCATCCCGGCGTCCCCGCAGGTTTTCCGGCGGCAGTATTTTTGTGGGAGCGGCCATCCCGGCCGCGCTGATTGCCCCGGTCAGCGTCGCTTCCCCCACGGCCTCTTTTCATGGTCCCGGCCCGGTGAAGGAGGTAAAGAACGGGAATGGCCGGATACTTTTCACGCAGGCCGTATCCAGGTGTTTCACCGAGGCCCGCTCCACGAACCGCGCCATGAGCCTGGGTATGCAGCCGCGGTAGGCGTTGCCGTGGCCCTGTCCCGGCACCACGATACTGAGGCTGTTGCGCAGGGTGCTGGCGGCGTGGGCCGCGTTGGCGGGTGGCGTGATGGGATCATCCTCCCCGGAGATCAGCAACACGGGTTTGTCGGATACCACCGCTTGCTTGAAATCCGGCGCCAGCACGCCGCGCGGCCAGAAACGGCAGGTCTTGGCCAGCATTGCCGCCGGGGTCACACCCACGTAGGTATCCTGCATGGCTTTGTCGGTTGCCGGGGCCTGTGTGTAGAACGGCACATCCTCGGTGCACAGCACCGCGGCGTTCATGCCATAGGCGATGCCGCCGGTCACCTCGTCGGTGAAGATGATCGATTCCGCCATGAGCGGGGCGTAATCATGTTCGACGCCCGCCTGATGCAGCAGCAGCGGCAGCAACGCGGCGGTCTCGCTGGCGTAGCTCATGAGTCGCACGGCGCCCGTGATGTCCGGCCAGCTGAGCTGTCCACTGCGTGGCGCGCCGCTGAGCGGATCACGCAGCTGCACCGTCACTCGCTGATGTGCAAACCTCTTTTCGAGGGCGGCCAGTGTTCCCGGGAGGTCCGGGAAAGCCTGGTTGCAGGCGCGGTCCTGCGCGCAGCGTGCGAATATGCGGTCCAGCGCCCGCTGGGCATCCAGCGACACGCCGGGGCCCAGCACCAAGTCCGCAGGCAGCACCCCGTCCAGTATCATGCTGCGCACGTGCTGCGGAAACTCACGCAGGTATTCCAGCGCCACCCGCGTGCCGTAGGAGATGCCGTATATATCGATGCTGCCGTAACCGAGGGCGGCACGCACCGCGTCCAGGTCTTGCACCGCCACGCTGGTCGTATAGAAACGCGGGTCGCCGGACAGTTGTTTGAGACAGACTTGCACCTGTCGGGCGATTTGCGTCGCCGCCAGGTTCGTTCCGGTATCCGGCGAGGCCGGGCAGTTGAGCGGGTTGGACTCGCCGGTGCCGCGCTGGTCCAGCAGCACGATATCGCGGTCGCTGCGGATGCGGTCGAAGGCCGGCGCCTCTTCCACGAAGGCCTCGGTAGCCGCCTGTCCGGGTCCGCCGGCGATGAAGAACAGCGGGTCGGCCGCGGGTCTGCTGACGCGTGCGGACAGCACCGCGATGTGCAGGCCGATCTTTCTGCCGTTGGGATTGGCCCGGTCCTCGGGCACCGTAAGCGTGGTGCATTTCGCCTGCAGGTGCAGCGGCGAATCCTGGGCGCCGATCTGGCAGGGCGTGAACGCAGGCGCTGCGTGGGCGGGGCTGGGGGTCCAGACGGCAGCTGCCAGCAGCAACGGCGGGCACAGCGTCACATATAAGGAAACCGGCGGCATCCGTCGCATGGGCCGGCATGATGCCCGCCACCCCCGCGTCCGTCAACGTGTTGCAAGCGCTGTTGCCCCTGGTCCATTCGCGTCTATGCTTATCGGCAGTCCAGGGAGAGGCCCATGCCGCGCGTTATCCATTTCGAGATACATGCCGGGCAGCCGGAGCGTGCCATCCGCTTCTACCAGTCCGTATTCGGCTGGAAGTTCACCGCCTTCGGCACGGCGCCGGTGGAATACTGGGTGGTCAAAACCGGCGAGGCCGACCAGCCCGGCATCGACGGCGGCATGATCCGCCGGCGCTCGCCGGTCGATGGGGTCGCCGTCACCGCCTATGTGTGCACCATCGCCGTAGCGGGCCTGGACAGGTACCTGATGAAAGTCGTCACCAGCGGCGGCCAGCTCAGCGTAAACAAGATGGCCATCCGCGGCGTCGGCTGGCTGGCCTACTGCAAGGACACGGAAGGCAACCTGTTCGGCATGCTGGAGGCGGATGCGGAGGCGAAGTGATTCAGATTGTCTTACGGGGTGGATGCACTTCCTTGTTCAAGCGCCGCGCCGGCGCATTTCTCATTTCTTCCAAAGCGTAATCCGCCTGTCCGCCATACGCTTAGCACAATAGTCACGGGGGTGGTTGGCGGCGGGCGGCAATCGGCCTAAAATCCCGCGCCTGTTTAGAGTCTGGATGACATGGATTACCCCCAACATTTCGACGTGATCGTGGTGGGCGGCGGCCACGCCGGTACCGAGGCGGCCCTGGCGGCAGCCCGCATGGGCTGTGCCACGCTGTTGCTGACCCACAATGTCGAGACCCTGGGGCAGATGAGCTGCAACCCGGCCATCGGCGGCATCGGCAAGGGACATCTGGTGAAGGAGATTGACGCCCTGGGCGGCGCCATGGCGCGGGCCGCGGACCGCGCCGGCATCCAGTTCCGTATCCTCAACGCCAGCAAGGGACCGGCGGTGCGCGCCACCCGCGCCCAGGCGGACCGCGTCCTGTATAAACAGGCCATCCGCCGCCGCCTCGAGAATCAGCCCAATCTGATGCTCTTTCAGCAGGCGGTGGACGACCTGATGGTGGCGGGCGAACGCATCACCGGGGTGGTGACGCAGATGGGTCTGCGTTTCTTCGCACCGGCGGTGGTGCTCACGGTCGGCACTTTCCTGGGCGGACGCATCCACATCGGTCTGGAAAATCACGCAGGCGGCCGCGCCGGCGATCCGCCGGCTAACCGGCTCGCCAGGCGTCTGCGGGAACTGCCGTTGCGCGTGGGCCGGCTCAAGACCGGCACGCCGCCGCGTATCGACGGCCGCAGCATCAACTATGACGGCCTCGACGTACAGGCGGGCGACACGCCCACGCCGGTGTTCTCGTTCATGGGTTCGCGCGCGGAGCATCCGCGCCAGGTGGCGTGCTACATCACCCATACCAATGTCCGCACCCACGAGATCATCAAGGCGGGCTTGGACCGCTCGCCCATGTACACCGGCGTCATCGAGGGCATCGGCCCGCGCTACTGCCCGTCGGTGGAAGACAAGGTGATGCGCTTCGCCGACAAGTCCTCCCACCAGATATTCATCGAGCCGGAAGGCCTCGACACCCACGAGGTGTATCCCAACGGCATCTCCACCAGCCTGCCCTTCGATGTGCAATATGCACTGGTGCGCTCTATCCGTGGTTTCGAAAACGCGCACCTCACCCGCCCCGGCTACGCCATCGAGTACGACTACTTCGACCCGCGGGATCTCAAATACTCGCTGGAGACAAAATACATAAACGGCTTGTATTTCGCCGGCCAGATCAACGGTACCACCGGCTACGAGGAGGCCGCCGCCCAGGGCCTGCTGGCCGGCATCAACGCCGCGCGGCAGGTACAGGCACGGGAACCCTGGTGGCCGGGACGGGAGCTGGCGTATCTCGGTGTGCTGGTGGACGACCTCATCACCCGCGGCGCGCCGGAACCCTATCGCATGTTCACCAGCCGCGCGGAACACCGCCTGCTGCTGCGCGAGGACAATGCCGATCTGCGCTTGACCGAAATCGGCCGCACCCTGGGACTGGTGGACGAGGCGCGCTGGGTGAAATTTTCCGGGAAGCGCGCGGCCATCGAAAGCGAAACCGCGCGCTTGCAGAATATCCTGGTGCGGCCGAATGACATGCCGGAAGCGGAGGCCATCGGAATTTTCGGCGCGCCGCTGGCGCGCGAAACCCGCGCCCTGGAGCTGCTGCGTCGGCCGCAGCTGGACTACCAAAAACTGGTAGCGCTCGCATGCGTTGGGGATGTAGGCGTCGCGCCGGAGGTGGCGGCGCAGGTGGAGACCGGCGTGCGCTACGCCGGCTACATCGAACGCCAGCAGGACGAGATTGCGCGCGCCCGCCGCCAGGAACAGACCCCATTGCCTGCGGATTTCGATTATGCCGCCGTGCGCGGCCTGTCCAACGAAGTGCGCCAGAAACTCACCGCGGGGCGGCCGCAGACCCTGGGCCAGGCGGCGCGCGTTCCCGGCGTGACCCCCGCGGCCATTTCATTGTTACTGGTATATATGAAGAAGCGCCCGGGCACTTCACGCAAAACCGCCTGATGCAATCCTTGGCGCCTCTGCCGAGAGGGTACTATGATGACCGGACCGGCAGTACAGCGGCAGCGGCAGTGACCGGGTCCATATAACTTCGTTACCGGGGCTCTTGCAGGACAATCCATGCCGCCAAATCCCCTGGCCCGTTTAGCCCAGCGGCTGCGTCCCGCACACGCCACCGACAGCACCGTCCCGGGTGCCACCACCCTGAGGCAGGATCAAGCCGTATTTGTCACGGTCATATGCCTCACGCTCGGCATGTATGCGGTGCTGGAGCCTTGGCTTGATCGTGACATCCACCGCACCTGGGGTTGGCTGACTTTTTCCGCGCTCAGCGCCCTCGGCATGTTTGCCAGCGCGGCGCTCACCGCGCGGGGACACCTGGCCCTGACCCGTTTCTATGTGCCGCTGTTGCTCGGTCTTTTTGCCGCTGGACAGCTGTATCACCACACCGGCCTGTCCTGGATGTTCCTGCTGCCCCCGGTGGTGCTGTTCCTGCACCCCTTCCGGCGCGGCGTGCTGTTCCTGCTGCTGCTGATGGCGTTGGCGGCGCTTGGTCTGTTGCTTGTACACACCAGGATCGAGTTGCGCGACCAGGAACCCATCGAGTTCGTCGCCAGCTTCGTCCTGCTGGTCATCGCCTGTGGCGTGATGATGCACGAACTGAGCAAGGCGCTGGCGCACATGGCAAGCATCGCGCACCACGATACGCTCACCGGGCTGTACCGGAAGGCGCTGTTCTTCGAACTCGCGGAATATCAATTACACGTGGCCGCACGCTACCGGAGCAATTTCACCCTGCTGGTGCTGGACCTGGACAACTTCAAATCCGTGAACGACCGGCTGGGTCATGCCGCGGGCGACCGCATCCTGACGGCGGCCGCGCAAACCCTGCGGGAAAATCTGCGCGGTTCCGACGTGGCGGCACGTTTCGGCGGCGACGAATTCGTGGTGCTGTTGCCGCTCACGTCCGCCGCCGGCGCCCGCATCCTCGCGGAACGGATTGCGGCCGGCATCAAGGCTAGCCTCGCCCGGGAAGCGCCGGGCCTTACCGAGCTGTCGGTTTCCATCGGTATCGCGGAATATCCGGCCCACGGCGCGGCCATCCGGGAGCTTTTTGATGCCGCCGACCGCGCCCTCCTGCATGGCAAGGCGCGCGGGAAAAATCAGATCGCTCTGGCCGGTTGACGCCTATTCCGGATCATTGCCATGTCATCCGGATGCCGCCGGGACGACAATCCAGAAAATGCTCTGGAGCGACAGTAGTTGGCGTCATGCCAGGTGCTGCTTGAAGAATTTCACACAGCGTTCCCAGGCAAGCTTGGCCGCCTTCCCGTCATAGACTTCCTTGCGCTCAGAGTTCATGAAGGCGTGCTGGCCGTCATAGCGGTAGATCTCGAAGGTCTTGCCGGACGCCTTGAGCGCCTTCTCGAAGCCATCCACCGTGGCCGGCGTGCACCAGTCGTCCTGGTTGGCGAAATGGCCCTGCAGGGGCACGCGCACGTCCTTGGCCGCCGCCACGTTCTGCGGCGGCAGGCCGTAGAAAGTCACGGCTGCGTCCAGTTCGGGGATATGCACCGCGCCGATGACGGCCACCGCGCCACCCATGCAGAAGCCGGTGAGCCCCACCTTGCCACCGCGGGATTTGAGGTACTGCACCGCGCCGCGTACCGCCTGGGAGGTCGCCGCCTTGAAATCCAGGGAACCCATGGCGGCGCCGGCGGCGGCCGCGTCGTGGTAAGGGACCACCTTGCCGTCATAAAGGTCCGGTGCGAGCGCGTGGAAACCCGCCTCCGCAAAGCGGTCACAGCTGGCCTTGATCTGGCCCTGCAGTCCCCACCATTCCTGGATCACCACCACGCCGGGCGCATTTTGCTTTCCGGTCTCGGCGAGATAACCCGCGGCCGTACCGCCGCCCACCCGCGGGAACGAGATCACCTTGCCCATGATGCGTCTCCTCAAATCCATTATGCTCCGGTACCGAACCTTACGACCCATGCAGACCACGGTGCAAGCCCCGGGTGCTGTGGGCAAGAGACCGCGCATGAATCCCGTGCTTTATTTTCTGGAATCCCTCAGCTTCCTCGACTGGGGACTGCTGGCCGCGGTCCTGGCGGTCGCGGATGTGTTGGTGCCGCGACTGCGTTTGGTGATTCCCGCCGGCGCTGCGGGCGTGGTCGGATTCGCGCTCATGCTGCTGCCGCAACTTGGCTGGCCGTGGCAGTTGGGCGGATTTGTACTGTTCGTCATGATCGGCGTTGCTATACTGCTGGTCCGCAGATTACACCGCCGTCAGCAGCAACCTATGCCGCTATTCCCGGCGGGGGAGAGAGCCATGACGAGTTTCCATGATTTTTCCGTCAAGAGCATCGATGGCCGGGACAAACCACTCAAGGACTTCAAGGGCAGGACGCTGCTGGTGGTGAATGTGGCGAGCGAATGCGGCCTGACACCCCAATACGCCGGTCTGGAGAAACTCCAACGTGAATTTCAGGGCAGGGGGTTCACGGTCCTGGGCCTGCCCTGCAACCAGTTCGGCCAGCAGGAGCCGGGCAGCGAGGCACAGATCCAGCAGTTCTGCAGTACCCGCTACGACGTGACTTTCCCGCTCACCAGCAAGATCGAGGTGAACGGCGCCGGCGCCCATCCTTTATATGTCTGGCTGAAAGGCGCAACCGGGGGCGCCGACATCCAGTGGAACTTCGAGAAGTTCCTCATCGGCAAGGACGGCAGGATCGTGAAGCGTTATTCCCCGAAGACGCTGCCGGAGGACAGGCAATTGCGCGCGGATCTGCAGGCGGCGCTGTGAGACGCGGCGGTTGCCCGGGTGAAACGCCCGCAGCGGGCTGGCCGTAATGCCATAGTGTGGATGATCCGGCGGCGTATGAGCCCCGGCATCTTCAGTTACAGCGGTTCCGGCCGGGTGTGGATGGGCGGCGATGAACTGTGCCGCTGGTCATAAAACCAGCGATCCCTGTTTTGAGTGTTTTGATTCAACCGCCCGCGTGCCGTCCTGTTTGCAGGCGCAGCCATCAAGCGCCGCCCCCCACGCGATGCGCGCGCAGGCGCAGCTGTTGACGCAAGCGGCGGCGTTCCTCGAGCCGGCGGCTGTCGATATGTTTCAGCCGGGCTTGTTCCAGCTTTTGATAGCGTTCCGGCAGGCGCATGTGCCGCAACGCCGGCGGCCGGCCGGGCAGCACCGTGATGGCGGCATGGGCATCCCTGACATACAGGAAGCGGCCGGCGGTGGTGATGGTCTCGCCCGCCTGGTTGCTGACGGCGATGGCGCCCCGGTCCACCCCGGCGTACAACCCGTCATGGGACGGGCCACCGTTGTCCGCCGCTTCGGCACAGTCGGTCCCGCAGTAGCGCACTTCGTATTCCGTGCCGCGGATACCGATGGTGGCGACGGGAGTATCGAGGCGGTAATCGGCGCGCGTCTGATGGCCGATGAGCCCGCTGATGGCGCGCAGCCCGCCCTTGATGAGGCGGAAGAAGGCACTCTCGTGGGTTTCCGGGACCGGGGCCGTTGCCGCTGTGCCGGCCGTTGCATGCGCCGCGGCAGCGTACTGATAGCCCTCGATCTGGAACTGGGTGCCGGGCCTGAGCAGGATGCGCCCGCCGTCCTCGAAGTCGAGATCGGCATAGCTGCCGTCGCCGGTGCCGAGACTGTCGCCGGCATAAATGCTGTCGCCGTCATGCAGCGCGCGCCGGCTGCCGTCCGCGGCCAGATCCGTTACGGTGCCCACCGCCAGCACCACCGTGCCGGCCTGTGAGGCGGCATGCCCCGGTGCGCCGGCGGCGAGGCCGGTCGCCAGCAGAAATGCATAGACATATGGCCGGTAACCGTGGGGCATGTTGCCTCCAGTGAAATGCGCGTTGATCTATTGTGACAACAACGGAGCGCGTCGGCGAAAGTTGACAGCCGCCGGGGCCCGGTTCGTGGCCGCCGCCCGTATCCAGGGCCCTGAAAATACGGGGTTTCTTGCCAGCCAGCGGGGCCCCGCGTAGCATACGCGCCCCGTTTTACAGGTACACTCATGGCCGCCATCTCCGACCGCCTCGCCCATTCCACCCCCAAGATCGGCTTCGTGAGCCTGGGCTGCCCCAAGGCGCTGGTGGACTCCGAGCGCATCCTCACACAGTTGCGCATCGAGGGCTACGAGGTGGTGGGCGGATACCGCGCCGCGGATCTGGTGGTGGTGAACACCTGCGGTTTCATCGAGTCCGCGCAGCAGGAATCCCTGGACGCCATCGGCGAGGCACTGGCCGAGAACGGCAAGGTGATCGTCACCGGCTGCCTCGGCAGCCGCGAGGCGCTCATCCGCGAGCGTCACCCTGAGGTGCTGGCCATCACCGGCCCCCATGATTATGAGTCGGTGATGCGCGCGGTGCACGCGCAACTGGCGCCGCCGCCGCGCAACCCTTACCTGGACCTGATCCCGGCGAGCGGCATCAAACTCACGCCGCGGCATTACGCTTACCTGAAGATCTCCGAGGGCTGCAACCACAAGTGCAGTTTCTGCATCATCCCGAAGCTGCGCGGCAAGCTGGTGAGCCGCCGCATCGATGCGGTACTGCGCGAGGCGGAGAAACTGATCCGGGACGGCGTCAAGGAACTGCTGGTGGTGGCCCAGGACACCTCGGCCTACGGCGCCGATATCCGTTATGCCGGCGCTGCCTGGCGCGGGCGCGAGTACCGCACCCACATGACCGACCTGTGCCGCGCGCTCGCGGAGCTCGGCGTATGGGTGCGGCTGCATTACGTCTATCCCTATCCGCACGTGGATGACGTGATCCCGCTGATGGCACAGGAAAAAATCCTGCCGTACATGGATATCCCGCTGCAGCACGCCAGCCCGCGCCTGCTCAAAGCCATGCGCCGGCCGGCGGGCGGCGAGAAAGCGCTCAGGCGCATCCAGGAATGGCGCAGGATTTGCCCCGACCTCACCATCCGCTCCACCTTCATCGTCGGTTTTCCGGGCGAGACCGAACAGGACTTCGAGGAGCTGCTTGCCTTTATAAAGGCGGCGCAGCTGGACCGCGTCGGCTGTTTCGCCTATTCGCCGGTGGCGGGTGCCGATGCCAACGCGCTGCCGCAGCACGTTTCCCCGGCGGAGATGGAGGCGCGCCGCACGGCATTCATGCAGTTGCAGGCAGACATCAGCCGCGAGCGCCTGCGGCGTTTCGTCGGCCGTGAATTGACGGTACTGGTGGACAGCGTCGCGGACGGCAAGGCGCTGGCGCGCAGCTTCGCCGACGCACCGGAAATCGACGGCCTGGTGCATGTGCGCAATGCCGGCCAGCTCAAACCGGGGCAGTTCGCCAGGACACGCATCGTGCACAGTGATCATTACGATCTGCACGCCGAAGTGAGCTAGCTGGGGCGCTACAATGCGGTCCTTACCCACAGGACTGAGAGGCATGTCCAACATACCCGCACTCTGGGATTTCGACCATGGCATCACCGCCGTGGACACGGACTACGTGCGCCCGCGGCTCGACGCCAGCCATCTCCTGGTGCGCGGCGGGCGGGCGGCATTCGTGGATGTGGGCGTCAACCACTCCGTGCCGCGTCTCCTGGCGGCACTCGGGAAAAAAAATATTGACCCCGGCGACGTGGATTATGTATTCCTCACGCACGTGCATCTGGACCATGCGGGCGGCGCCGGAGAGTTGCTGCAGCACCTGCCGAATGCCCGGGTGGTGCTGCATCCACGCGGCGTGCCGCATATGCTGGCGCCGGACAAGCTCATCGCCGGCACCCAAGCCGTGTACGGCGAGACGCTTTTCGCGCGGCTGTACGGCGAACCCCGGGCCATCCCGCCGGAGCGGGTCATGGAAGTAGCGGACGGCGCGCGCCTGCGTTTGGGCGATAGCGAGCTGCTGTTCATCCATACTCCCGGTCATGCGCTGCACCATTACTGCATCGTGGACCATGACAGCCGCGGCGTATTCGCCGGCGATACCTTCGGCATCTCCTACCGGGCGTTCAACACCGTCAAGGGCGCGTTCATCTTCCCGGCCACCACGCCCACGCATTTTGATCCGCAGCAGGCCCACGCCTCGCTGGACCGCATCATGTCATTCGAACCGGAAGCCGTGTTCCTCACCCATTACAGCCGCGTCCTGGATACGCCGCGGCTGGCCGCCGACATGCACGCCTGTCTCGACGCCTACGTGAGCATCGCCCATAGTTGCGCCGGCAGGGGCGCGGAGCGCATCGCCTGCATGAAAACACTGATGCACGCCTGGCTGGTGCAGCGGGTGCGCGCGCACGGCTGCACGCTGGATCAGGACAGCGTGGACCTGTGGCTGGCAATGGATATTGATCTCAATGCCAAAGGATTGGCGGCGTGGCTGGATCGGACTGAGCTTGCTACCCTCAATATCCAAACACGGTGATTCAAATCCAGCATCTATTCACTGCATGCGCTTGGCCGGGCATGCCCGTTAAAAAAGCAATCCCCGTTTCCGGGGATTGCTTGAATGAGATTTGACTTTAAGCTGCCTGACCTAGTGTATGCGACGATGCAGACCCACCAGCAGCCCAATCATGACGATACCCAGTCCGAATATGCCCAGCACTGCCGGTTCCGGTACGTTGACGGGCGTACAGGGCGTGCCGCCCTGGGCGCCCGATCCGTTGCCCGCAACGATCCAGCCACTGCAACCTCCAGCAATACCCTGAATATGCGCCACCGATGACCAACCACTACCATTTGCAACAAATGGTGAGGTCGTCAGTGCACTGCCGAAATTTATAATATAGGTTGCCGTATCGGAACCCATGAACCGGTTGTTCGGCGCCCAACTGAACGACAGATTGAAAACGCCGGGCACCGGACCGG
>JAGWNO010000148.1 GCA_028871235.1 Gammaproteobacteria bacterium | reverse complement strand
ACATGCTTTCCAGTTGCTCAATCAGATCGTTTTAGCCACGCATCCAGGATTTTCTTCATGCCTGCCGCCTGCGCCAGCCGCCGCAAGCGTCGCTCATCCAGCATGGAGATGTCCACGTCCGCGCGCGGCGGCCAGGTACGGTGGCTGCGGGGACTGGCGGCCAGATACAGCCAATCCACCAGGGCTTTTTCCGGCGTGGCGCGCACGTGCTCCAAACCGGCATCGGACTGCAGGCGGTCTGCAGCCGCCCCCGCTTCCAGGATGCGGCGCGGCACGCCGAAGAAATGCAACTCACCGGCAGCCGTGGGCTTGCGTCCCAGCGGCGGCGGCGCACCGCCATCCATGGGCACCAATGCTGTAACGCTGCGGGAAGGATTGTTAAGTACCCCCGCGTCCCCCAGCACGGTATTGAGCGACACCACCGCATCGCGGCGCAGCCAGCCGGCGGCATCCGCCAAAGTGCCCGGCTTGGTGCGGAACCCATTGAGATACAACCCGCGCTGCACCAGCGTGAGTTTTTTGCGCGCCAGGGCGGATTTCAGCCAATGGCTCAGGCTGCTGGCGGGAATGCTGCGGCCCTGGATGCTGCGCACCATGCGTGCCAGCAGATCCCGGTCCAGTACCGGCGGCGCATGGGCCGCGCCCAGCCGGTTTTCGAATTCCATCTGCCAGGCTTTCATAGGTTTTTCAGCAGGCCGGCGGCGAACTCGCCCACGCGCCGGCGCAGCGCATTCCATTCCTGCTCATCGATGCGCGCCGCGCTGGCTTCCGGCAGGCTGTCCCGCAGTTCCGTGTGGTAACGCTGCCAGTCCAGCGCATCCAGATGCGCCCGCAATATGGCCTGTGCATCCTGGCCCTGCAGATGGGCGCGTTCCACCGCCCAGCGCACCTGTTCGGGGGTGGGCGGCGTGGACCCGTGCAGCAGCAGATCCAGGTCGTATACGTCCCGGACCGCTTCCCGGCCCAGCAGCGCCGCGAGCTTGGTGGCGGCGAGCGTGGCCGGATCGTATATATCCACCCAGAAGCGCGGAATGCCGGCCGCGGCCTTGGGCGTGAACGGCTGCTGCACCACTTGGCCTGGCGGAACCCGGCGCGCATCCCGGGACACTTCCAGCTCCAAGTGGGAGTGCTGGCCAGCGGCGTCGGCGAAATTGATTTTCCACTTGGGGCTGGATTCAGCCTTGCCCGGCTGGGACACGCTCAGGTCGCGCAGCGGCAGGCCGCTGGCTGCCGCGTCGATGGCGCGGCGCACCGTGTGGTGCAGCGAATCGGCGCTGCGCTTGGGGTTGGTGAAATCCAGGTCCAGGTCCTTGGTGAGGCGCTCGGCACCAAACAGGGCGCGCATGGCGCCCCCACCCTTGAGCACGAAGCCCTCGCCCTTCTTGTGGAACAGCGCCCGGGCCAGGCGCTCCAGGAATTGCTCGCGCAGATCGTTCATGGGCGGTCTCTATCAAGTAATTTATGCCAATAATATTAGCATAACTAACTTAATATACCTTTGAGCTGATGGCCTAATCCCTTACCAGACAGCACATTAACCAAGGTTATAACATCCGTTATAATTTTGCACCTCAGGAGGTGCCTTATGAAACTCAAAATCACCGCTATCGGCAATTCCGCCGGCGTCATCCTGCCCAAGGAGCTGCTGGCGCGCCTGCGGCTGGAAAAAGGCGATGCACTGTTCGCCGCCGAACTGCCGGACGGCATCAAGCTCATGCGCTTCGATCCCGAGCTGGCGGAACAGATGAAAGTGGCTGAAGACATCATGCGCAAGGATCGCAGCGTATTGCGCAAACTGTCGCAAAGCTGAGAATGCACGCATGATTGTCTGGCTGGAAAAAGCCCTGGTACTGGCGATCCATGACCGCCAACTAGCTGAGTATGGCGGAGGTGAAGGCGTGCGTGACATGAGTCTGCTGAAATCCGCCCTTGCCAGGCCACAGCAACTACACGCCTGCGGCGATCCCGCGCCCGATCTCCCTCGGCTGGCTGCCAGCCTGGCTTCCGACCTGGCCCGCAATCAGCCTTTCGTGGATGGCAACAAACGCTCCGCTTACGTCACCTATCGGACATTTTTGGCACTGAATGGCGCTGATTTTCAGGCCAGCGACGAAGAAAAATATCTGACCATACTGTCGCTTGCAGAAGGAACACTCAGTGAACAGGAATTCGCCGCCTGGCTGGCGGCACACCTGAGGCCTCACTCCCAGAACATGCTTCAGGAACCGCGTACCGGTTATAAAGTCAAATCGGGCCGCCGCAAGACCATGCGCGGCCGATAAACAACCACCAATGTTCGCAGCACGCCTTACCCGAAGCCGCGTCCGGGGGTATCCTAGGCCGCCGTCCGCACCGCCGCCGGAGCCCCATCAATGAGCAAGAAGAAACCCGCCGACACGGCGCCTTCGGATGAGGCGCGGCCTTCCCGGGAACTGCTGGACAGCCGGCGCAGCTACCTGCAGGAACGCATCGCCCATTTGCGGCGCGATGCTGAACTGCATGACCTGCGCGCGGAAAACCTCAGGCTCCAGAGCCAGACGCTGCGCGCCCAGCACCAGCAGCTGCGCACCCAGCGCTGGCATGACCGCTTCCGCGCCATCTACCAGAGCGTACTGAGCATCGTGGCGCTGGCTCTGTTGGGAGTGATCATCTATGCGGTGTATTCCGCCGCCACCGACGATTCGGTGATGGTGAACAGCTTCCAGGTGCCGCCGGCATTCGCCCAGGCCGGGGAAAACGGCACGGTGGTGGCCGGCCAGTTCCTGGACCAGCTGCAGATCCTGCAGGCCACCTCGCGCAGTTCCCAGGCGGCCAAGGTCTTGCAGGATGCCTGGAGCAACAACATCCAGCTGCAGGTGCCGGACGTGCACGTGTCCCTGGGGGACATCCGCCGCACCCTGCACAACTGGCTGGGCCACCAGACCAAGATCAGCGGTGAAGTGACGCTGCAGCCCGGCGCTGCGGGCAGCCACGGCGACGGAATCCTGCTCACCATACGCGGATCCGGTTTCGTGGCTAAAAGCTTCAGCGGCCGCCGCGGGGACTTGCCCAAGCTGCTGACCGCGGCCGCCGAATATGTGTACGGCCAGGCGGAGCCCTACATGTTTTCAGCCTACCTGGAAGAACACGGCCGCAACGACGAAGCCATCGCGCTGGTCAAAGCCGCCTATCCCACGGCGCCCGCCAAAGACCGGCCCTGGCTGTTGAATGCCTGGGGTAATGGACTCTCGGCTCTGAACCAAAATATCGCCGCCCTGGAAGAATACCAGCAGGCCATCCGCTTCAATCCGCGCTTCTGGCTGGAGTATGGAAACGTGCAGGATTCGCAGATCGCCCTGGGCCAGGAACAGGCGGCCTACGAGACCGGCGTGCGCATGGAAAAGCTCGCCCGCCGCGGTTCCATGTTCGCGGCGCATGTACCCGGTCTGTATTATCAGGTCACCGATTTCATGCGCATGGATCTGCCGGCCTCGCACCAGGAAATTGTGGAGGACGAAACCGCCCATGGCGGCCAGGGATCGCTGGTGGGCCAGGACCAGCCGTTTGACGCCGAGATGCTGGCGCGCATGCACGCCGCCAAGCAGGCCGATCTGATCCTGCAGACCTCCCCCGGCGCCGGCACCGATCCTTATGTGATGGCCGAGACCGCGTTCGTGCAGGGCGTTATGGCGTTGGACCGCCGGGACTACGCCGCCGCTGCCGCGCAGCTCCAGACTGCCAACAGCCTGCTGATTCAGAACCCGTCGCAGATGCTCAACTTCGTGACCCGGCCGGTGTGTTACCTGGGGCTGGCCATGGAATACACCGGCCATCCCAAACAGGCAGACGCCGACATCGCCCAGGGCGGTCATTTCGTGGATTGCTACCGCTTCAAGGCGGATCTCGCCGATCACCGCGGCGATTGGGCCCAGGCCCGGCAGGATTACCAGGCGGCAGTGGCTCTGGCGCCGTCACTGCCCCAGGCCTATGACAGCTGGGGGCTGGCGCTCATGCGCCATCACGATTACCCCGGCGCCATCGCGCAATTCACTGCCGCCGACCGGCACGGCCCCCACTGGTGCGATCCGCTGGAGCATTGGGGCGAGGCCCTGGCGGCGGAAAAAAATTACCCGGCCGCCGTGGAGAAATACGCCGAGGCCGCCCGCTACACCCCGGGCTGGAGCGCCCTGCAATTGCATTGGGGCCAAGCCCTGGATGCCATGGGAAAACATGCCGACGCCATGGAGCATTACAAACTGGCTCAGTCAGGTTCCGAAAGCTTAAGTGACGCGGAACAGTCCGAATTGCAGCAACGGCTGGCGGAGAAAAGCGGCTAGCGGTTTCCGCTCTGCATGCTTCGTCATTCCGGCTAAGGCCGGAATCCAGTCCAGTCTGATTCCTGGATACCGGTTGTCACCGGTATGACGACAGGCGCTTCGCCGGTGTGACAACAAAGGCTCCGGCGGAGTAGCGATCTGGCCCCATAGGGCCGTAAAGAATCAGACAAATACTGCGGGTGAAACCTTAAATCGTCTGGCAAGCTGTTTGATCTGGCGGGTATTCATTTCCCGTTTGCCGGATAATATTTCTGAAACCACCCCCTGGCTGCCAATCTCGGTTAAATCGCTCTGCCGCAGAGCATGTT
>JAGWNO010000147.1 GCA_028871235.1 Gammaproteobacteria bacterium | reverse complement strand
CGCCGCCGCCACTGCCGGGTGGCTGTGACCGGTACTGGCCACGCAATGACCGCCATAGAAGTCCACATAGGCCGTGCCCTGGTCATCGAAGACCTGGTCACCGGCACCCGCCACCACCGGAAAGGGATAGGGCGTATAGGTAGGCAACAGCGGGGTGACCGCCGTCACCGGGTGATCCTTTAGAATATGCATTTATGCGTGAATAAAATGGTTTAAATGGGTATATAATGCGGATATATACAAACTAATTCGCAATAATGCAAGGGCAAGCTGACAATTTTCCGTCATCCGGATGAGGCCGTCCCATGACCCTCGATGCAGCCATTCTCAAGCTGATAGAAGAGCGGGAAATCACCGGCCAGGCGGCCTTGCTGGATCTGCTCAAGCACGCCGGCCATGCGCTGACCCAGCCGACCCTGTCGCGGCACATCAAGAAACTCGGCATCCAGAAAATAACCGGGCGCTATCAGCGCGTGGAACCGGCGGCCGCGGAGATGCAGTCGTTCACCCTCACGCCGGTGCCGCCCAATCTGGTGGTGATCAGGACCCGGCCGGGTTACGCGCAGCCGCTGGCGGTGATGCTGGATCAGAAACAGATCGCGGGGGCGGTGGGCACGCTCGCCGGCGACGACACGGTATTCATCGCGGTGACGCCGGCGGCACACCTCAAGGCCGTCGCCGCGGCGGTGGAGCGCCTGCTTTCCGGCCGGAACGACGAATAAGCCAACCGGCGCTACAATCAATGGCCGCATGGGCGTCAACTCAGACCAGCATCAGGAGATGGAATATGCGCACCCTACTGTTCACCTTAACCCTGTTGTGCATGGCGAACGTCGCAGGACCCGCCTACGCCGATGGCGGCGACCGCAACCCGAGCGCCGGACAGGCGGTCATCAACGCGGCATTCAGCGCTGCTGAGCGCGAAACCATCCACCAGTATTTCCTGCGGCATCCGGATCAGTTGCGGGCGATTGAACAAGTTGACGAATACGCCCATGAAGGTTACCAGGACGAGAAGCAGGACTCCCGCGGGGATCGGGGTGATGATAATGAAGACTACGGCAACGACGAAGACCGGGATCGGGAAGCGGATGACCGCGGTCATGGACATGGTCACGAGCACGGGCATGGCTGGAAGAGCGAAGCAGGCGGCCTGCCGCCGGGCATCGCCAAAAATCTGCGGCGTGGCAAACCCCTGCCGCCCGGCATCGCCGGGCAGATGCGGCCACTGCCGGAAGCGCTTGCGCGGGAACTGCCGCCACCACCCCGGGGCTACAAGCTCGTAATCGTGGACGGCAAAGTCCTGCTGATTGACGCCGCCACACAGGTTATCCATGACGTTATCGCCAATGCCGTCATGGGTGACAATCCGGATCGGCATGACTGACTGCGGTGCCACCGGTTGGGTGTAACCCGCACGCCCCCGGTTTTTCAGTACCGGGACATCAGGCGTCAAGCTCGGGATAGTGACGGAAAAGCCCCTCTTCATTGAAGGGGATGCGCCGCTCCGAGGCGAGATAGGCGGCGATGCGCGGCCGCTGCGACACGCGCCCATGCAAGGCCATGACCCTGGTGTATTTAGCTTCGCTCCTGGCCATGGCACGGGGAAATGCGTAACGCAGCCCCTCGATCACCTGAAACAAAGACAGGTCGGGATAGCTCAGTGCATCGCCCACCAGGAACTGATCGCCCGCCGGATTGCGTTTCAGCACGCGCTCGAAGTAGCCCAGGTACTTCGGCAGCCGGTGCTTCAGGAACAACCCCGCCCGCTTGCGGGCTGCCGCCTTGTGATCCTGGTAATACTCCGTCGGACCCAGCGGATGATGGGTATCGTGGATCTCGTCGATCCAGTCGGCAAGCGTGAGCTGGAGCTGATGGGTCCACAGACGGCCGGCCTCGTCTGACGGGGCGAGTTCGTGGCGCACGCCCAGGAACATCAGGATGTTCGCCGTCTGTGAAATCAGCTGGCCGCCGGCCTTGAGAACCGGCACCGCAAACGGAGGATGCGGCGTACTTGCATCGTTCAGCATCCGCTCCAGTTTGCGGACTGTCGCGCGTTCTCCACCCGCATCCTTGGCAATGTCCAGGTACCCGACTCCGGCTTCCTCCAGTGCAAGCCGCACGAATTCGCCGCGTCCCGGTATGCCGGGCCAGTAATAAAGCTCATAGGTCATGGGGTGCTTCAATGCGCCTACACCATAGTGCGCTATTCCGCCCCACGCTTGCTGCCATCAGCCGGCAGGAAGGTCCGTACAATGGTAGTACGCCACCTGGGCATCCTTGAAGGCATGGATGTTGAATCCCATGATGCTGGTTTCACTCGGGATAATGATATAAGCGTAGTTCGCGCCTTTGGCAGGCGCGGTATCTACAGCCACTGCCGTAATCTTCTCGGTGGCCGCCGCCCTGTTCATGGTGCCCGACAGGCCGAAATCCTGCTTGTCCTGGCTGATCCTGGTGCAGGCGTATTCCGGTTTCGGCTCCGCCTGACCGGCCATGACCCGCTCGCCGGTCTTGGCGGTGTAATCCTTGACCGTGAGTTGTCCCATGGATGATTCGATGGATGAACACGCGGTCAAGGCAGTTGCGATTATCGCGATGGACAGATATTCAGTGAGCATGAGTTTCTCCCTGCCGGTTAACAGTCTTTACATTGTTAAATTTTGCATCCCGTCGTTTCAATTCTATATCGCCATCAATGTCAATGCTCAACTGCCTGTCCGTTGAATATAATCGCATTGAATCAGGATTTGATCCCTAATCCACGTGCTTATGGTCACTCAGCCATTGGTGGCCTTGGCTTTCTTCGGCCTGGCCTTGCTGAACTCGAAGCCGATATCCCGCGCGTCTATATTGATAATATCTCCCGGCCCGAACTCGCCGGCGAGTATCTTCTGTGCCAACGGGTTTTCCAGCTGCTGCTGGATGGCGCGCTTGAGCGGCCGTGCCCCAAAAACCGGGTCGACTCCCGCGCGGCCGAGTTTGTCGAGCGCCGTGTCGCTGACTTCAAGACCGATGTCGCGCTCGGCGAGGCGTTTCTTCAGATGCTCCACCTGGATGCGCGCGATTTCGCGGATCTGCTCGCGGCCCAGTGAGTGGAACACTACCGTCTCGTCCACGCGGTTGATGAACTCCGGCCGGAAATGCTGGCCGACGATCTCCATGACCGCGTCCTTCATCTTGGCGTAATTTTCCTCGCCGCTCATCTCCTGGATTATCTGCGAGCCCAGGTTGGAGGTCATCACCTCCACCGTGTTCCTGAAATTCACGGTGCGGCCCTGTCCGTCGGTGAGCCGGCCGTCGTCCAGCACCTGCAGCAGCACGTTGAACACGTCCGGGTGCGCCTTCTCCACTTCATCCAGCAGGATCACGGAATAGGGTTTGCGGCGCACGGCTTCGGTCAGATAGCCGCCCTCCTCGTAGCCCACGTAGCCCGGCGGCGCGCCGATGAGCCGTGCCACGGAGTGCTTCTCCATGAACTCGCTCATGTCGATGCGTACCATGGCCTCCTCGGTGTCGAACAGGAACCAGGCCAGGGCCTTGGTGAGTTCGGTCTTGCCCACGCCGGTGGGGCCGAGGAACAGGAACGAACCGCTGGGCCTGTGGGGATCCGACAGGCCGGCGCGCGAGCGGCGGATGGCGTTGGCCACGGCGCGCACCGCCTCGTCCTGACCCACCACGCGGGTCATGAGCGCCTCTTCCATGCGCAGCAGCTTGTCCTTCTCGCCTTCCAGCATCTTGGAAACGGGGATGCCGGTCCAGCGGGACACCACCTCGGCGATCTCCTCGGCGGTCACGGTGTTGCGCAACAATTGCGTGGGCGTGTTCTCGGCGGCGCTGGCCTGGGTGAGTTTCTTTTCCAGCTCCGGGATGCGGCCGTACTGCAATTCCGACATGCGCGCCAGGTCGCCGGCGCGACGCGCCGATTCCAGATCGGTGCGCGCCTTCTCCAGGGATTCCTTGATATGCGCGGCGCCCTCCACCGCGGCTTTCTCCGCTTTCCAGATTTCCTCCAGATCGGAGTATTCGCGTTCCAGTTTCCTGATGTCCTGTTCCAGGGTGGCGAGCCGGCGTTTTGAGGCTTCGTCCCTCTCCTTCTTGAGCGCCTCGCGCTCGATCTTGAGCTGGATGAGCCGCCGATCCAGCTTGTCCATCTCCTCGGGTTTCGAATCAATCTCCATGCGGATGCGGCTGGCGGCCTCGTCGATGAGATCGATGGCCTTGTCCGGCAACTGCCGGTCCGAGATATAGCGGTGCGAGAGTGTGGCTGCGGCGACGATGGCCGGGTCGGTGATCTCCACGCCGTGGTGCACTTCGTAGCGCTCCTTCAGACCGCGCAGGATGGCGATGGTGTCTTCCACCGACGGCTCGTCCACCAGCACTTTCTGGAAACGGCGTTCCAGGGCCGCGTCTTTCTCGATGTACTGGCGGTATTCATCCAGCGTGGTGGCCCCCACGCAGTGCAGTTCGCCGCGGGCCAGCGCGGGTTTGAGCATGTTGCCCGCATCCATGGAACCTTCCGCCTTGCCGGCGCCTACCACCGTGTGGATTTCGTCAATGAACAGGATGATGCGGCCTTCTTCCTTGCCGATGTCCCTGAGCACCGCCTTGAGACGCTCCTCGAACTCGCCGCGGAA
>JAGWNO010000146.1 GCA_028871235.1 Gammaproteobacteria bacterium | reverse complement strand
ATCTTGCTGAAGCCGGTGCCCATGGCATCGATGAACACCAAGTCGGTCTTGTCCAGCAGCGAGTACTGGTTGCTCACCACCTGATACGGCGCCGGCGGGGTGTAACCGGCGTCGGTGGTCACCACGCGCACCGGACCCACCGAACCCATTTGCAGCCACAGGGAGGCGGAACCGGGTCCGCCGTTGTAAAGGAAAGTCACGGGGCGGGTGCTCGGATCCTGCACGCCATCCCTGGTATAGGCCACGTAGAACATGCTGCCGATGGCATCGCCTTTGTCGTTTTTCAGCAGCAGGGTGCCGGCGGTGGCGGTGTAATCGATACTCTTGCCGTCGATGATCACCTTGCCGCGGGTGACCGAGCTTTGTTCCTTGGGAACCTCGCTGGCAGGGGCGGCCGTCTTGGCGGCGGGAGCCTCATCGGCGGCGAAGGCCGGGGAGCACAGGAGCAACAGGCCGCACAGGGGCAGCAGGGCAAGCAGGCGTTTCACGTGGATTTCTCCCTTTGGGATTATGGCCCGCTCATGGGCGGGTATGGCCAATTCAGACCCGGGAACGGGCCGGCTGTTCCGGGTATTCTGCCTGCAAACATAAAAAAATACCCCCCGGTGAGGGACCTTCCGGCGGTATTCGCGGCCACGGCCTTCAGCCCCGGCCGGCGCTGTCGTAGAACCTGGAAAGGTCGCTCTTCAGTTGCTGCAGCGCCGGCACATGCAGATAAATCATGTGCCCGGAGGGGTAATAGCCGAAGGTGATGTTCTTATAGATGTCCGCCGGCAGGCCCATCTGGTTGAGATCAAACTCGGTCTTGAAGAACGGCGTGGCCAGATCAAAATAACCGTTCGCCGAGAACACCTTGAGATGCGGGTTCTCGCGCATGGCTTCGCCGAGATTGGCGGCCACATCGGGCAGTGGTGGTGTGAAGAAGCCGGGGCGTCCCGGCAGCGGGTGCTTCCAGTCCCAGCTGCGGATGATCTCGTAGTTGGTGACCTTGTAATCCCGGTCGCGGCCGAAATCGAGATCATTGTGCAGATACCAGTTGAAGGCGGCGGTGAAAGCGTCGCTGATGGCGGTATCCGAGGCGTCGTAATCGGGGGTTTCCCCGGCATCGTCCAGGTTTATGCCCTCGAAGCGCGCGTCGAAACGGCCCACGGTGCGATCCTCGCCGCGCAACAACTGCGCGCGGAAGCGCGCTGGACTGACGCGCAGGTTGGCCTGCTTAAGATATTGCTCGCTCAGGCCGGTGTACTGATGCAGCTTGGCGAGCACATCGTTGTATTCTGCCGCCGGCAGACTCGAACCCTGGTACAGGGCGTCGGCGTATTCACCCCGGGCGAAGCCGCGAACCTGTTGCAAGAATGCCGGCAGGTCGGCGGGCTTGCTGGGCAACTGGTCGTGATACCAGGCGATGGCGGCGTAGGACGGCAGATAGCTGATGTATTCCAGGTTGGTGCCCGGGAAAGTGTCGCCGTAGTTGAGCACCGAGGACACCAGGATCACGCCGTTGCAGGCGATGCCCTGATGCTGCAGGTAATCCACCAGATTCGCGGAGCGCGTCGTGCCGTAGGATTCACCCAGCAGGAACTTGGGGGAGTCCCAGCGGTTGTAGGTGCTGATGTAGCGCTGGATGAACTGACCGAAGGCCTTCACGTCTTGGTCCACGCCCCAGAAATCCTTGCCGCTGGCCTTGCCCTCGGGTTTGCTGAAACCGGTGCCGATGGCATCGATGAACACCAGATCGGATTTATCCAGCAGGCTGTACTGGTTGTTCACCAGATCGTAGGGCGGCGGCGGCGTGGGCTGCGCGTCGCTGGTGACCACGCGCAGCGGACCGAAGGCTCCCATGTGCAGCCAGATGGAGGAGGAACCGGGGCCGCCATTATAGAGAAAGGTGACCGGTCGGTGTTTCAGGTCCTGCACGCCGTCCCTGGTGTAGGCGACGTAGAACACGCTGGCGTCGGGCTCGTCCTTGTCGTCCCTGAGGAGCAGCGTACCGGCGGTGGCAGTGTAGTCAATGCGTTTGCCGTTGACGGTGACGTTGCCGCGGGTAACGGATTTCTGTTCCTTGGGAATGGGCGCCACGGCCGCGGTCGCGGTTTTGGTGGCAGCGGCAGGCACCGGGTCGGCGGCGAAGGCGGGCATGAGGGACAATAGGCCCAGAAGCGCTGGTAGAACAAGGAACTTCTTCACGATCTTCTCCTCGGGAAAAGCACTACACAGGGAATGGCGTCTGGTCAGCGTATGCCACTGACTCCTGGGGCAGCCGGGTTGCTGTTGGATGGATGCCTGCTGACTTATCCGGTTTCTCCCCCATAGGAGCGTAGGGACTCAGAATTAATCACATTATTTTAAAGGCGGTGCGGGTGAGGTTTTCTGGTCCGTCCTGCTTGGCGGCCACGTTGTCCTCTATGCGGATGCCGCCGTAGCGGCGGAACGCATCCACTTTACCCCAGTTCACGTGCCGGTTCACGGGGCCGGCTTGGAGTTGCGCCAGCAGCGGCGCGATGAAGTACAGCCCCGGTTCTATGGTCACTACGAAATTCTCATCCAGGCTGCGGGTGGTGCGCAGGTATGGGTGGCCTTCGGGTTTCGGGATGGTATCGCCCCCCGGGTTCGCCATGAAACCACCCACGTCATGGGTCTGCAGGCCCAGCAAATGACCGAGACCGTGTGGCAGGAAGGCACTACTCACGCGCTTGACCACCATCTCTTCCGGCGACAAATCCACGAAATCGAAATCGCACAGGAGTTGTGCGACGGCATGATGCGCTTCCAGGTGCAGTTGCTTGAAATCCAGGCCCGGTTTCACCTTCGCGCCCAGCGCCCGCTGGGTCTTGTCCAGTGCGTCGATGAGCGCCTGGAATTCATCCTGTTGCGCCGAATAAGTACGGGTCACATCGGCAGCGTAGCCGTTGACCTGGGCCGCCGCATCGATCAGGAAGGAATGATGTTTCGCCGGCTTGCCACGGGCCCGGTGCTGGTAGTGCAGCGTGGCGGCGTGTTCGTTCAACGCGATGATGGCGCCGTAGGGCAGCTCGTTGTCTGTCAGGCCGCAGGCGGCGCAGAAGGCGCCGTGGATCTCGAATTCGGAAGCGCCGGCGCGGAACGCCCGTTCGGCGGCACGGTGACCCTTCACCGACAGTGCATTGGCGCGGCGCATGCATTCCAGTTCGTATTCGGTTTTCGCCGCGCGGCTGTAATGCAGTGGATTCAGGAGTGTTGCAGGGTTGACCGCCGCGAACCCCCAGGGTGTGAACTCCTCGCGCCATTCGCCGATGAAGGCGGCGCGTGGCGCGGACGGCAGCACGGCACGGGCCGCATCCGGCTTTTTGATGATACGCACGTCGAAGTGCTCCACCCAGTATCCCGCCGGTGCCTGGGGCGGCAGATACCAGTAATCCTCCGGCTGATAAAACACCAGTACCGGCTTATGGCCCTGGGCATAGGCCACGAAGGAATCCGGGGCGTTGGTGAGCGGCAGCCAGTATTTGAAATGCGGGTTCACCCGGAAGGGGTAATCCGTGTCGTCCAGGAACTGGGTGTGCGGGCTGCCGGCGAATATCACCGCCTGGTCGAAGCCGCTGGCGGCCAGGGCCTCGTCAAAGCGGCGGGTGACCGCGGCGAGGTGGGCGGGGTAGTGCCGGGCGAGAGCATCGGCCATGGAAATACCGTGCGGTGCATAACGGGGGAGGTGGGGATTATTCCAAATTAACCGGGGCGGGTAAAACCCTCAGGAAAGCGCCACATGCGCGCTCACTTTCCCGCGATCATGGTAGAGCCGCCGACAGCGGAACATGATATTGAGGCCGGCCGCATCGTTGCAGCATCTGCCGGCTCAAGCTGCCGGGGCAGTTCCCGGATGCGCCACGCGTCACGGGTGCGGTACGAACTGGCGGCAGACAACCGGCAGTTGCTTGTCTGTACACCGGTCAGCAACAGGCTGTCCCTGCGTTTAAGCGAAGGGCTAGAATGACGCAACCGGATTTTCTAGAAGGCCCGAGGCGTTTTCTCAATGGAGATGTCAGAGTGGAACGCCACTGTTTGGCATCGATGGCCAGCGGCTGATGCCTGCAAATCGCCACAGCGGGCACGGCAATCCCGCCGACCTCGCCTGTCGGGCATTTCCGGGGGAATCCGGTGTTCATGGACCCGCCGCCGATTCGCATGTTGACCATGATGGTATGCATCAAAGCCGGGACAAACTGAACATATGCAGCCGAAAGACCTGCCGGATGCTAATCAAATCCATCGTCTCATGAACGACGCAGCCGCGCATTTCAACCGCGGTGATATGGCGGGAGCGGAAAGCCGCTGCCACGCTGTTCTTGCCCGGGCCAAAGACTATCCGCAGGCCTTGCACCTTCTTGGGTTGTGCCGCTGGGAGCATGGCGATCTGACGGCTGCCGTGGACATACTCGGTCAGGCCGCCCGTCTGCGTCCCGATGATGCGCAATTGCTGCATGACCTGGGAGGCGTGCATACCAACCGGGGTGAATGGCACGCCGCAGCCCGGGCGTATGTCCGGGCCGTCGACCTGCGTCCCGATTACGCCTTGAGCTATCTGAACCTGGGTGTTGCGTTCGAAAATCTCGGGGATAGCGAGCAAGCTGAGCGGGGTTATCGGCGTGCCCTGGAATGCGATCCACAGCTCGCTGCCGCCGCCGCGAGTCTTGCGGCCCTGTGTGAGAAGGATAACCGCCTGGATGAAGCAGAAAAA